>JAJFJX010000100.1 GCA_021773655.1 Panacagrimonas sp. | reverse complement strand
CGGGGCCAGGAACGGGGCCAGGAACGGGGCCAGGAAGGTGGCCCCTTCGACCCGCTCGCCGTGCGCGCTCAGGGCCATCGCCCTGACGTTGCCAGTGATGCGATGTCGCCGACTCAGGCTGCGCGACGCCTGACGCTGCCCGGCCCGTAGCCGTGTATGCGCTTGAAACTGCGCCGGAATGCGGCTTCGGTCTGATAGCCGAGCCGTTCGGCCACCTGTGCCACCGACAGGCGCGGGTCGCGCAGCAGACGCAGGGCCTGGGCCATGCGCCAGCGGGTCAGGTACTGGTAGGGGGTCTCCTCCAGCACTTCGGCAAAGCGCTCGGCGAAGGCCGTGCGCGACATCAGCGCCACCTCGGCCAGCGAGGCCACGGTCCATGAGCGTCCAGGTTGCCGGTGCATGACATCGAGCACCCGCCGCAGGCGCACGTCGGACAGCGCGGCGAACAGGCCGCGGCGCGCACCGCTGTCGGCCAGGTGCTGGCGCAGGGCCATCACGAACAACGCGTCGGTGAGCTTGTCCATCACGGCCTGGCTGCCGAAACCGGCACGCTGCGCTTCTTCGATCAGCAGGCTGGCCAGCCGGCGATAGGCGTCGGCGGAGACCTGTCCGCGCACCAGCATCACGTCCGGCAGACCCGCCATGACCGGGTGGCCACTGGCCGATTCGAACTGCAGCTCGCCACACAGCATGGTGGTGTAGCTGTCGGAGTCGCCTACCGTGGCCTGTTCGCAGGGACTGAGCAGATGCTCTGCCCCGCGCGGCAACACCACCAGGTCACCGGCGTCCAGCCTGACCGGGGCGTCGACCCCCGCCACCTTCATCCAGCAGCTGCCCTCGCCCAGCAGATGAAACCAGGCGGTGCCCGGCGGCGCCTGCGGATCCCAGTCACGCCACTGGCCGCAGTAGCGCATGTTGTCGGTGATGCGCGCATGCAGTTGGTAGGCCGCCAGGATGTTGTCGAGCAACGCGTCGTCTGTACGTTCCGTCATGGAGCGCGGACCCGAGGGCACAGGCGGGGAGGTGCCCGGAGGCTAGCATGGCCATCGTCGAATCCACTGCCTGCACGCATGTCCACTCCCATCCACCCGGTCACGTTCTATCAGGCCGCCATCCGGCACAGCGCCCGTCTCGATTTCGTCGCACCGCTGCTGCTGCGCCTATACCTGGCCCCGGTGTTCTGGATGGCCGGATGGAACAAGCTCAACAGCTTCGAGTCCACCGTGAACTGGATCGGCAACCCCGATTGGGGCCTGGGCCTGCCCTTCCCATGGCTGATGGCGTTTTTCGCAACTGCCACGGAACTGGCCGGCGCGGTGATGCTGGCGCTGGGCCTGGGCGTTCGCTTGATCGTGCTGCCGCTGATGATCACCATGCTGGTAGCCATCTTCACGGTGCACGTCGATTATGGCTGGCTGGCGATCGCCGAGGGCCAGGGCCTGTTCGCGACCGAACGCACCGTGGCCGCCGTCGAACAACTGTCGAGGGCCAAGGAACTGCTTCGCGAGCACGGCGATTACGCCAGGCTCACCGCTCACGGCAGCCTGGTGATGCTCAACAACGGCATCGAGTTCGCTGCAACCTATCTGGTGATGCTGGTTTCGCTGTTCTTCACCGGCGCCGGTCGATTGTTCAGCCTGGATCACTGGGTCGGCCTTATATTGAGTCGGGGTGCGTCCGCTGCGCCTCAGCCCACGTAATCAGAAGCCACGCTGCAATCGTGTCATGCACATCAGGTAAAAAGCTGTACTACCGACCCGATCCGGGTCATTTTTCAGGAGATTCAAGATGAGCAAGATCACCTCCAAGAAGCCGCTGGTTGTCGCCCTTGGCGCAGCGTTCGCGCTGTCCGGCATGGCGGCACAGGCCTCCGTGTTCCAGGCCACCGATCTCAACGCCGGATACATGGTGGCACTGGCCGGTGACAAGGCCGGCGAATCCAAGTGCGGCGAGGGCAAGTGCGGCGAAGGCGCCAAGTAAGCCTTCCCGGACGGCAGCACTGCCGTCCTGCAAGTGGTCGTCGTCCAGGTGCCGGGCCAACCCCGGCATCTGGACGCCTTCTTCCCGCTTCTTTCCGCCGGCCTGAGTCGACGTCCGTCGTCTGTCTCTGGTCGCCGGAAATCCGGCGAGACCGTCCCCACCCATGACCGAACAGACCCCTCTGCCCGTTCGTGCCGGCTCGGCCGTTACCTCCCACGTCCGCGGTGCGGGCCTGGGTCTGCGAAGGGCCCTGCTCGAACCTCTGGCCGACCTCAGCGCCAGCTCCGATGGCATCGGATTCCTGGAAGTGGCGCCGGAAAACTGGATGGGCATCGGCGGCCGCCTCGGGCGCCAATTCCGCGCCTATACCGAACGATTCGCCTTCGTCACCCACGGCCTGTCGCTGTCGATCGGCAGTCCCGCCCCGCTCGACGAGGCGTTTGTCCATGACCTCAAGCGCTTCCTGGACCTGCACGGCATTGCCGACTACACCGAACACCTGACGTTCTGCTCCGACGACGGGCATCTCTACGACCTGATGCCGATCCCCTTCACCGAAGAGGCGGTCGAACATGTCGCCGCCCGCGTGCGCCGCGTACAGGACATCCTGGAGCGGCGCATCGCACTGGAAAACGCCAGCTACTACGCCGCGCCCGGCCAGCGCATGAGCGAGCTGGAATTCATCGGCGCCGTTATCGAACGCTCCGACTGCGACCTGCTGCTGGACGTCAACAACATCTGGGTCAACAGCATCAATCACCGCTACGACCCGCTGGCCTTCCTCGAAGCCCTGCCGCTGGAGCGGGTTCGATACATCCATGTGGCCGGTCACTATCAGGAAGCCGAGGACCTGCGCGTCGACACCCACGGCGCCGACGTGATCGACCCGGTGTGGTCGCTGCTGGCGCGCGCCTACGGTCGGCTCGGCGCGGTCCCCACCCTGCTCGAACGCGACTTCAACATTCCGCCCCTGGCGGAGCTGATGAAAGAGATCGCCCACATCCATCGCCTGCAGGAGCCGCAGCTTGAGCGATCCCGTTCCCGACGCGCCGCGGCCTGAGCCGCTGCCCGAGTTCCAGGCGCTGCAATACCGCTTCGCCGCGCACCTGCGAGACCCGCTGCGCGCGCCGGCACCGGAAGATCTGGAAGCGCGGCGCATCAAGATCTACCGCGACCTGTTCTACAACAACGTCGAAGACTTCCTCTGCAATGCCTTTCCGGTGCTGCGAAAGCTGTCGACGGACCCGGTCTGGCATGCGCGGGTCCGCGACTTCTATTCGCGGCACCGTTGCACCTCCCCGCAGTTCTACGGCGTCGCCGAAGAGTTTCTGCACTTCCTGGAAACCGAGCGCGGGGATCACCCGGACGACCCGCCCTTCCTGCGCGAGCTGGCGCACTACGAATGGGTCGAACTGGTGCTGTCGATCTCCGAGGACGAGGCCCGCCCCGACCTGGCCAACCCCAACGGCGATCTTCTGGACGGTGCGCCGCTGGTGTCACCGCTGGCCTGGCCGCTGGCTTACGCCTGGCCGGTGCACCGCATCGGCTCGGAGCTGCAGCCGGCCGAGCCGCCGCCACAGCCGACCTACCTGGTGGTCTACCGCAACCGCAAGGACCGGGTGAAATTCCTGGAGATCAACGCGGTGACCGCACGCCTGCTGCAACTGATCGAAGAGCAGCCCGGGCGCAGCGGTCGGGAGTTGCTCACCGACATCGCCGGCGAACTCCAGCAAGCAGACCCCGAGCCGGTCGTGGCCGCCGGCCGCGACATGCTGAGGGCCCTGCGCGAACGCGACATCGTGCTCGGCACGCGCCGCTCCTGATTATTGGCCGGCGGTCGTCCCGTCGACAGTCAATGCCCCCAATGCCCCGTGTCGCGGATGGCAAGCTGGCAAAGGTGAGCCGGATCAGAAGTTGTAGGTCAGGCTCACCGACAGGTTGTCCCGATCCTGCAGCTGGTTGTCGGCGCCATCGAAGTACTGGTAGAGCAGAGTGCCGTTGAAGGCCTGCCCGATCTCGAACTGGATGCCGGGAATCATCCAGCGGTTGCCCTCGACGTAGTTCTGCGCAGGAAAGGGCGCGATGCCGTAGACATCCTCGAACCACAGCAGAATCGGGTTGATGTTGACGCCCGAGTTCATCACGTTGCTGTACTTGAACTGCAACAACATGCGCAGACCCATGGCGAAGTCATCGGCAAAGTCGCTGGTCTGCTGGGTCGGATTGATCCGCGTGGTCACCGCCGCGGTATTGCAGGCGGTGCCAGGCGCAAAGCCCGTGCAATCGGCACCGGGGCTGGGATGGGTGTGCTCCAACGTGCCCTGGAGATAGAGATCGCCCTTCTTTGGCATGTCGATGACGTGGGTGAAGCCCAGCTCGGCCAGCAAGGTGATGTCGTCGGCGCCGAACTTGCCAGGGAACAGCTTGAGCGCGTTGATGACAAACTGCCCGGTCTTGAGATCCTCGAAGCCCCGCACGTAATCACCGGGCTGGTACTCGTTGCCGTTCTCCGCCGTGCGGCCACGGTAGACCGACAGGAAATCAGGAAGGAAGGTGCGTGCGCCCGGCAGGACGGGTCCCACGCTGCCCGGCAGGCCGCCGAGGCCGAGGTCGGCCAGGTCCAGTCCCAGCGCCGCCAGGGCAGACTGCGACAATCCGATGTCCTGCGCTGCAAAGGCCTGTTGGAGGCCGGCAAAGAAAACGTCCGTGATCAGCACCTGCGCCGGCAGGTTGGGACGGTAGGAATACTCGCCGGACACCGACCAGCCAAACGCCGTGGTGTTGAAGCTCACGCCGTACATCTGGATGTCTTCCGGGTAATCCAGCAGCAGCTCGGCCGAGTTGATCGGCAGCGGGTCCTGCCCGGGAAAGGCATTGTTCCCGGCCAGCGGGTTGAACGGCAAACAGGACGCCAGCGCAGTGACGGGATCACCCAGCCCACGGCGCAAGCAGGTCTGCTGCGCCTCGATGATCGAGAAGTACGGCAGCCGGCTGTGGTAGTTGAGGAAATAGAAACCGAACTCGGTGCCGTCGTTGATGTTCTCGGCATACCAGTTCACGCGCACGCCGAACTGGCCGTCGTCACTGGCCGGCCGGTCGTTCTCGCCGACACGCGAGTTGCGCGTGCTCGACGACAGCAGCCGGAACGGCAGACCCGGTCGGAACTCGTTGTTCGGATCTTCCGGAAACTGCCCCAGGCTCAGCACCGGGTTGTATTCATCGATGCCGGCGGCGTCGGCGCTGGAGAAGAACGTGCCGCTGGGCTGCACGCGGGTGGTGTCCCAGTCGTACATGTAGACCAGTTCAGCCGTCACGTTGCTTACGATATCGGCGGAGAACAGCACCATGCCGGTGGGCACTGCCAGTTCGTTGAGGTTGAAGCCCGGTTGCAGCGCCAGGATCGCGTCCAGCGGATTGATGGCGTCCAGCGTATTGAACAGGTGCAGGTTGGACTCGCCCCAACGCACGCGCTGGTTGCCCACCGACAGCCCGAAAAAGCGATCACCGATCTCGAAGTTGTACAGCACGAACGCCTCGCGCAGCTCCCCCTTGAGGCCGGCGCGGGTCTGCACGCTGTCGCCGCGCTTCTCGGACGCAGGCTGGTACTGCGTGTTCACATGGGTGACGTCGAGGTTGTAATTGGTCTCGTCGTAGAAACCCACGTAGTTGATCTTGACCACCCAGTTCTCCCAGCTTGCGCTGAGCTGGGTATTGAGCTTGAGCAGCGACGACACCAGATCGCCGTTGTCGTAATTGAGATTGCCGTCATCCAGCAGTGCGGCAAAGTAACCACCACGTGCTTCGACCAGGCGCCGGTTGGGCTCCGGGTTGCCGAACAGCGAGATGCAATCGTCATCGTTGGGGCCGAGGCTGTAATCCCCACCACGGTTGCTGCACAGGAACTCCTGCCCGGGGATATTGAGCTTGCCGATCTTGCCGTCGTCCCGGCTCTCCATGCGCCAGGCCGCACCCGCAGAGAGCTTGGTGACCCACGAGACATCCGCGCCCCCGAACTCGAAGTTGATCGACCAGGCCGGCGAGCACAGTGCCGACAGCACCACGACGGCGGCCATACGGGCCAGGGCGTTGAACATCTTCGATCTCCTCCGGGTCGCCGGGTCGTTGCACATTGATCTGGACGCGGCACCTTGGCCGTCGTGCACCTGGACACCCGGCGCGATGGTAGGCCGCAGCCAGGAAACGGCCAAGCACCCTCGCCGGAAAGCCGGAGACAGTCTCCCGTACCCGGCCCGCCGCAGGTATGATCAGCCCGACGGCGCCGCCTGTCACCAAAGTGAGCCGGGGGAAGTTGCCAGACGCGCACCGCGGTGACCGGGACGCCCGCGCCTCCGTCGCATCCGGGCCTTCGGCTCATCAGTCAAACACATGGTCAGAGCAGAAGAACCGCAAGACTCGAAAGACCCGAGTCCTTGACCACCAGGGCGCCGTCAGTCAGCTTGTCCACGACGGCGGATACAGTGAAAAGGGCCTGTAGCTCAATTGGTTAGAGCAGAGCACTCATAATGCTTTGGTTCTCGGTTCAAGTCCGAGCGGGCCCACCATTCACCAAGAGACTGCTGCGTCGTTACAGTATCAGTACAGTACAGACGCTCAGCACGGTGCTTGGGCTATCTCAGCACGACAACCTTTCGAGAAGCTCCGCGCCGCCTGAAAAGAATTATCCCCCGTGTCCGGGAAAACGGGGGAAGCTCTAAAGAGGCCGCCCGTCTGTGTGCTGAGCTGTATGAGCGCCGGCAGAAAGCCCTGGATGCGCTTTCCGTCGTGATGTCCCTTGAGTTGCGTAGAGCGTTGTTTCGCAAGTTTTCGCGCTCACCTTTCCGTGACGGCACGATCCCGTTGACCGACATTGCCGAGACCATCGAGGACCTCAAGCCATGAGCGATACCAACCCATCGGCTGTGCGACGCCAGTACCAAGTTGCGGTTGTCCGGGCCCGAAGAACAGCGATAACCCAATGGGCGATCTTGCTCGCGGCATGTGCGCCGCTGGCTGCTCTTGCGGTGATCTGCTCACCCGCCTTGGCTGAACGAGGACAGCTGCGGGCTTTGGGCCTTTTTGTCGTTGCAGGCGGCGGGTTTGTTTACGGGATCAGTTTAGTCGACAAAAACAGCCGAGCGCTCTGTCCTACGGGCATCAACCACTTCGCGGCCGCCCTCAGGTCAAAGTCATTGGGCAGCGGCGTCTGAGGCATCGGCGCAGTTCAAAAGGGGGCGGCGTTGAACCTGATCGACAACATCAACTCGTTGCTGGGCAACGATCTGAAGAGCAC
>JAJFJX010000099.1 GCA_021773655.1 Panacagrimonas sp. | reverse complement strand
ACCGTGCCGTCGGTGGTGGGAATGTCGGCCTGGCCCAGGGTCTTGAGCAGCTGGCGGGGGTTGAACGGCGCGATCCGGATCGGGCCGGACAGACGCGGGCTGTCGCCCATCAGGCCCTCGCCCCGGATCGAGGTGGTGATGTCCACACCGGCAGCGCTGATCCTGCCGTCGGTAAAGGCCAGCGTGCCCTGGGCGGCGTCGAACACGGCCTGTCCCCCGAGTTTCAGGCTCTGCTTGCCGCCAGGGATGGCCGCTCCGGCGGCGTCGGCATTCAGCGACAGGCCCGAAATCTGGAACTGCTGCGTGCCGAGGGCGGCACGCACCTGGGCCGCCAGCGCGCCCTGCGCGCTGAGGTCGGGCATGGCGCCCTTGAAATCCAGTTTGAGCCCGTCGACGTTGACGGTCTGGTTGGCGAGGTCGGCGAGCACCTCGCCAACCAGTACGCCCTCGGCGCTCATGTCGTCCATTGCGCCCTTGAAGTCCAGCTTCAGGCCCTGCACGTTGACCACCTGGGTCTGCAGGTCCGCAGCCACCTTTGCGATCAGTCCCAGCTTTGCTTCCAGACCCTCACCCCGGGTGGTGAGCTCAAGCTCGAGGTTGTCGAGGCTGGCCTGCTGACCGACCAGGTCGGCCAGCACGGTGGACGAGAACACCAGGTCGGCCGACAGTTTCCGGGTTTCGTCGAAGGCGGACAGCGAGGCCTCGACATCCGTCGGCTCGCCCGGGCGCAGGGTGCCGGTCTCCAGGTTCAGCTTTTCCAGGCGGTAGGCCTGCCCGCTGCTGGCGTCGCGATAGTCGATGGCGGCGTCGCGCAGCGTCACGCCGGCGATGTCGATGCTCTCGATATCCGGCATGCCACCTTCGTCTTCGGGCGCCGGTTCGGTCTGTTCTTCGCCCGAGGGCACCAGGTCGTCCCAGTTGGTCCTGCCGTCGGCGTTTTTGGCCAGGCTCAGGCGCAGCCCGTCCAGGGTCACCGTGTTCACCTGCACCTGCCGGTGCAGCAGCAGGGGCAGGACCTGCACGCCGACCGAGGCTTCCTTGGCCCGCGCCATCGGCACCTCGCCGAATCCCTCGGCATTGCTGAAGCTCACGTCCTGCACGCGAACGCGCAGCCACGGGAACACGCTGAGCTCGATGTTGCCCAGGCCCAGGTCGCGTCCGGTCTGTTTCTTGACCTGGGCGGTGATCCGGTCGCGGTAGTCGTTGGGGTCGAAGAAGGTTGCGGCGAGGAGCACGGCGCCGAACACCAGCACAATCAGGGCGCCGATAGCGACGAGAGCGATTTTCAACGGCTTGGCCATGAGCAGGAGATCCCTGGAGCGTGAAAAACGGCGCCCGAGTGTAGCGGCACAAGCTGAACCGTCAGCGACCCTGTCCGACTGAATGACTCGTCGTTTGGCTCGCCGACTGGCTCGGCGGCGGGTTCGGCGGTGGGCTCGCCGACGCCCCACGACCGGCCAGGTTCAGCGCCAGCACCGGGGACAGCTCATGGAGCAGGGTTTCCTGGCGCGAATCGAGCACGCGCGCGCAGGCCAGTTCCAGTACGCCGAAGCAGTGTTCGTGGACCCACAGCGGCAGCACGCGCAATTCCGCCGCTGGCGTGCTGCCCAGGCCGCCACGCAGATCCAGATATCCCGGCGGTGGCGGCGTCATGCGGCGGAGTTCGTGCGTGCGCGCCACCTCGCCGACCAGCCCCTGTCCGAACGCGAACTCTCGCGGCGCGGCGTCGGGCGCCAGTCCGAACGACGCCACCAGCAGGCAGCGCTGCTGCTCGACGTGGTAGAGACAGCCCGCCACCATCGCCAGGCTGGGGGCGATCTGGGCCAGGAAAACCTCGCCGAAGCGACGCAGGTCGGGCGCCGCGTTGATGCTCAGTCCGAGCTGGTAGATCCGCTCACGAATCCAGACCTGTTCCTGGGCGGCCCGCTGGCTGGCCTGGAGCAGATCCTGCGACTGTCGTTCGGCCCGCGTCGCCAGCAGCCGCATGCGCACCATGCCGGCACTTGCCGCCGCCCACAGCATCAGCAGCAGGGCGCCCGCCCCGAGCGGCAGCAGCGGCAAGGGTGAAGGCAGCCGTTCGGCTGTCACCCGCTGGATCGCCAGCAGGGGGCCTGGCAGCGCCAGACCGGCCTCGGCGGCGACGGCCGGCGCCAGGCCCAGGCGACGGAACACGAGCAGCGCGCCGTCATCGCGCACCTGGCCCTGGTCGTGATCCAGACGCGCGGCCAGGCGGGGGGCAAGGCGGTCCAGGCGCCGGGTCGGGTCGATCTGGCGCCCCCACTGGTTTTGCGGGTCGGGGTGGTACAGCCAGTATCCGTCCTGATCCAGCAGCCAGGTATCGACTTCATCACTGGCGAGAATGTCGCGCAGTTGCTTGAGCAGGACCGCCCCGCGCAATTGCGCCTGCAGGACCTGTTCGCCGCCGGCGACCTGCAGCCGTGTGGTGAGGTAAAGCGCCGGCTGATAGGGGCGCACCGGGCCGTCCCGGTCCTCCAGCAGCTCGAATCCGGAGACGCGGATCGAGCCCGCGGGCAAGTCCGAGGTCATCTCGAGCGCCCGGTTCCAGCCTGCCTGCGCCGCATCTGCACCGACCGCGCCTCTGGAGGTCACGCCGCGCCGTGACTGCAACAGGTCCTGTGGCCGGTACAGGGTGAAGCGGTCGAAGGCCCGCTTCTGGTCAACAAAGACCTGCATCAGCAGTTGCAGCCGCGCCCGCTGCTCCGGCTCGGGATCTGCGAGGAAGGCCAGCAGGGCAGGCGATCCGGCAATGACGCGCAGATCCAGCGCGGCGTCCAGCAGGCGACGGGAAAGGTCCTGATCGGCCAGGGCCAGGCCACGTGACTGCTCGTCCCGGAGTTCCTGCAGCCGGGTCTGGTACTGCAGGCGCGCGGTGGCGACGCTGGCCAGCACCACGCCGATCGCCACCGGCAGGAACAGGCGCGCCCATTGCCCGGCCGGGGTCATGGTTGCTTCCGGTCCGCCGGCACGGCCGCCGCGGCTGCCGCGGCCGCCACCAGAGCGTCAAAGCCGCGGTCTTCGTCCGACTCGGCGCTTGGTGTCCCGATCATCGGCAGCAGGCCCGTTCCCGGCAACAGCGCGGATGTGTCGTCGGCCAGCGCCGAAGTCGGCCGCACCGACCTCGGTCGCGCCGCGGCCCGGCTACCGGGATCGGCAACCCGCGGCTTGCGGACCTTCTCACTGGCGGCGCATCCCTGGGGGGCGCTCACCTCAGGCGTCCGGCGTGGCACCGGAGATCGCGTCCACCGCGTGGTGGATATTGCGTCGCCAGGAGGCGCACATCAGCCCTGCGATCAGGCCGCCCAGGCCCGGCACGGCGACCTCGAACTCCACCGTATGGACCAGCTGGGTGCCGCCATCGACCGCCGCGAACCGCATGCGCCCCAGATGTTCACGGATTGGCCAGCCGCGCACGACGCGGTACTCGATGCACTGCGCAGGCTCGAAGCCGGTGATGGCCTCTTCCAGCCGGATCATGCCCAGGCGTACCACCCGCACCGAACCGACGCCGAGCGCGGCGTCGGAGTCAGGTGCCGAGTCCGCAGCGGGCGCCGGGCAGGTGTCCACCAGCCGCCCGCCGAACAGGCGCGCCACGTTGCGGTGCTGCGCGAACCAGGCGAAGACCGTCTCCTGCGGAGCGGCGAAGAACTGCTCGAAACGGGCCGACTGCGTGGGCATGGCGCAAATCTACTCCGCCGGCTGGCGCGGTGGCGGGTCTCCGGTGCCGACCTCGCGGTTGCTCGGCTGTCGAAGCTGGCGCGTCAGGTCCAGCGTATGGACCTCGAACCGGCCACGCGCGCGGTCGGCAAAGTAGAACCGCAGGCTGTGATGGACCGTGGGAAAGGAGATCTGGTCCCAGGGAATCTCGGCCTCGGTCATCAGGCGCGTCTGGCTGCTCTCCGGTGTCGGCCCATGGTGGGGGCTGCGCATGCGCCCGCGGTGCACGATGTAGACCTGCGATACGTGCGGGACGTTGATCACCGCCAGCATCTGACCCACCTCGACGTCGGCTCCGGACTCTTCGTGGGTCTCCCGCGCCGCGCCCTGCGCAGTGGTTTCGCCAAGCTCCATGAACCCGGCCGGAAACGTCCACAGGCCGAACCTGGGTTCGATGTTGCGCTTGCACATCAGAACTCGGCCGTCTTCCCACTCGGGGATGCAGCCGACGATCACCCGCGGATTGAAATATTGAATGTGTCCGCAGGATGGACACAGGTGGCGCGGCAGGTGATCGCCCTCGGGCATGCGGTGTTCGACGCGACTGCCGCAGGCGTTGCAGAACAGGACCTCGGTCATCTCGGTTAGGCGTCTGAATTGCTGGACACCGTGGCAGCTTACGCAAAACTGCTGGCGCGGCGGCAATCGTCACCGAGGCGACGGCATCATTACAATCGGCTCCATCGGCGCCTGCAGACCGGCCGCACACAGGGAACTACAAACGCTATGTGGATCAGGCTGATTGCCGTCACCGGTCTGGTGATGGGCATGGGAGCGCCACTGCTGGCCCACGCACAGCATCGCGAAGGGGAGCCGGGCCGGAATCTGTACGCCGCCGTCGCGATCAGCTCCGCCACCGCGGGCACGGGTGACGACGCCCTGCACGATGCCTTCGGGCGCGGCCGATCCGATTCGGGTTTCCACCAGCTACACCCAGGTTCCGGCGCTCGCCTCTGCCAGGAACTGCGCCGGGCCCGCGGTTGCGGATTGCACGGCGAGCTGCGCTACGCCTTTTCGAACTGAGGCGGGCGGGTCGGCCGGAAGCATGGACAAGCCATTCTCTCCAAGCAGCGAGCGCAATCGTGAACCGATCCTGCGCTGCATCGGACCGTTGCTCGCGGATCGCCGTCGGGTGCTGGAAATCGGCAGCGGCACCGGCCAGCACGCGGTGCACTTTGCCGCGGCGCTGCCGCATCTGAGCTGGCAATGCGCGGACCTGCGCGAGAACCTGCAGGGCATCCGTGCCTGGCTGGACGATGCGGCGCTGCCCAATACGCCGCCGCCGCTGGCGCTGGATGTTGAGCAGGTGCGCTGGCCAGCCGGCGGATACGACGCGATCTACACCGCCAACACCCTGCACATCATGTCCTGGGCGCAGGTTCAGACGCTGTTCCGGCGCCTGCCGGAGATGCTGCTGCCGGGTGCGCTGCTGATCGTCTACGGCCCGTTCAACGACGCCGGCGTCTACAGCAGCCCCAGCAATGCGGCGTTCGACGCCAGACTGAAGTCAGACGATCCGCGACGGGGGATTCGCGACGCACAAGCGGTGGACGCGCTGGCCGCGGCATCCGGCCTGAGGTTGTTGGCCGATCATCCGATGCCGGCCAACAATCGCTGCCGGGTCTGGCAGCACTGCAATCAATCACCACGTGGTGCCTAAGGTGAGACTCGAACTCACACGGGGGGTTGCCCCGGGGGATTTTGAGTCCCCTGCGTCTACCGATTCCGCCACTCAGGCTCGGGGCGCGATTGCGGACGGGATTATACGGCTGTCGCCGGCGCCGGTGAGGGCGAAACCTGCGGACCTGGAGAAACAACGATTCCCGCCAGCCCGCACGCCCGCCGCGGCACATCCCACAGGTTCCGGTTTGCCCACCGGCCTGTCCGACCGCCGCGACCAAACCCCCGGCGCGCGACCCTGATGGATCGACCGCGGGCCGCAGACCTGCCGGATTCGCTACGCCATACCTGGCTGTCCGGGGTTCGCGTGATCCGCCGCCTCGGCGACGGACGACGCTCGTCGGTGCATCTGATCGAGCGCGCGGGCCAGATGGTGGCCGTCAAGATCTACGCCGCTGCGGCAGTGTCCAAGCACATCGGTCTTCACCCGGTGCCGCTGGCGCGCTACGAGTACCAGCGCAATCTGCGGCTGTTCATGACACCGGGCGTGGAACCCCACGTCGCCCGGCCGATCGCGTTCATCGACGACGGCGCCACGCAAGCCTTCGTCCAGGCCTTCGTTCCCGGCGTGCTGTTCGAGCACTTCCGGGCACAGGCCGACGACGCGGTGCTC
>JAJFJX010000098.1 GCA_021773655.1 Panacagrimonas sp. | reverse complement strand
GAATGACGTGAGAACGGGCGTGGCGCAGCTCATCCGGAATGACGGGGGTATCCCATCGCCCAACGACCCGTCATTCCGGGGCGCCGAAGGCGAACCCGGAATCCAGTGGCGAGGCACGGGAGAACGTCGGGGTTCAGTGCTCCGTCCGGAGGTCGGGTCTGGATTCCGGATCGGCCTGCGGCCGTCCGGAATGACGTGAGAACGGGCGTGGCGCAGCTCATCCGGAATGACGGGGGTATCCCATCGCCCAACGACCCGTCATTCCGGGGCGCCGAAGGCGAACCCGGAATCCAGTGGCGGGGTCGGGGAGGATTCCGGGGGTTCAGGGGCTCGACCGGATCTTGGGCCTGATCGTGTCCCACGCCGTGGTGTAGCTCCTGGATTCCGCATCGGCCGCTGGCCGTCCGGAATGACGGTTGGGAGAGAGTGTTGACCTCAAGAGTTGTCGGGCCTGGATTCCCGCGTTTAGGGGAATGACGGGATCGGGGTGTTTCGGTGTGTGTGACTGTGAGCCTGTCTGCCCCTGAGATGCACGACCGACGATCATCCGTCCTGTGGTCATTCGGGGGCGCGCATCGGTGAGACCTGCGTGGGCGCACCTGGGCCTGTCAGCGCTCGTCCAGCGGCGTTCCCAGCAGGCGTTGCCAGATCGCCTCGACCGCGGTCCTGGCCTCGACCAGTTCCGTGACAGGGACCATGGCTGGTTCGCTCTGCAATGCGCAGGCGTGTCCGAACGCTCGATAGGCGCGGTAGCTCTCGATGAGCTGCTCGCGATCCGTGGTCGACAGGCTGCCGACTTCGGCAAGATCGTCGAGCTGGCGCCAGTTGTCGGTCCAACGTGTCAGCAGGGGGTGGCGGGCGGCGTCGCGCAGCACCAGGTACTGGGTCAGGAACTCGCAATCGATGACTCCACCGCGACCCTGCTTGAGATCCCACAATCCTTCGCGACGCTTTTCCAGATGGGTGCGCATCTTCTCGCGCATTTCCACGATGTCTCTGGCCAGCCGGGCGGAATCGCGCGGTCTGCAAAGCACTTCGCGGCGTAACGTGGCGAAGGCCTTGCCAAGCGGCTCGGGGCCGGCGACATACCGCGCGCGCGTCAATGCCTGGTGTTCCCAGGTCCAGGCCTGCTCGCGCTGGTAGCGATCAAAGCTGTTCAGGCTGACCACCACGGCGCCGGACTGGCCGCTGGGCCGCAGCTCCAGGTCCACCTCGTAGGCACGACCGGCCGGCGTGAGCGTGGACAGCCAGTGCACGATCCTTTGCGCCAGACGCGCAAACCAGGCTGCGGCGGGCAGGTCGCGGTTCCCGCCCTGGCTTTCGTGGTCATGCGCAACGGTTTGGTGAATGAACACCAGATCCAGGTCCGAGCCATAACCCAGTTCGATGCCGCCGAACTTGCCGTAGGCCAGGGCTCCCACCGCGGCGGGCGTGCCGTCTTCGAGCAGCACGCGACCATATTGCAGCTCGATTTCCAGTGTGGCTCGCTGCAACGCGGTGTCCAGTACGGCCTCGGCCAGCCAGGTGAGCTGGTCGCTGACACGCACCAGCGGCAGGGTGCCGCCAATGTCGGCGGCGGCAATCCGCACCGTGATCTCGTTGCGAAAGCGGCGCAGCGTGTCCATGCCGGATTCGACGTCGTCGGGCGGAATCGAGGCCATACGATCCGCAAGCTCGGCACGCATGGCGTCGAGGTCGGGCGGGTCGTACAGGGTCCGCGGGTCGAGCAGCGTATCCAGCACGGCCGGCGAGGCGGCGACCTGCTCGGCCACCCACTGGCTGGAGGTGCACAGGCGCACCAGTTGCGCGCGTGCAACGGCAGACTCGTCCAGCAGCGTCAGGTAGGTGGATCGTCCGGCAATGGCGTGAATCACCGCCAGAATCCGCTCCGCGGTGCGGACCGGCGTGGCGGTCTGCAGGCACTCCTGCAGGATCCTGCATAGCAGGCGACGCAGCGTGGCAGCCGCAGATTCGGACAGCCCGCGCGCCAGCCGGCTGCGTGTCAGGTCGATCAACTGCTGCACCAGTGTCTCCGGACGCTCGGTGAAACCCTGCTCGACCAGGGCGGCGGCGAGCGCCGGCGCATCGCAATCGAGGTTGAAGGCCCGATGGATCAGCGCCGCGGTTTCCGGCTCGGCCTCGCTGCGATCCGGCTCGGCGAAGATGCGCTGGAACTCTTCGTTGACGTAGACGGTGACCTCGTCATAGCGGTCGCGCAGATGCGACCAGTGCGGCATGTCCATTCCGATGCACAGCGCCGCGCGCGCGGCCTCGTCGGTGGGCAGCCGGTGAGTCTGACGGTCCTCGTACATCTGGATGGCGTTTTCCAGCCGGCGCAGAAAGCGGTAGCAGTCACCCAGCCGTTGCGCCGTCTGCTGCGGCAGCAGCCCGCACTCGCCCAGATAGTCCAGCGTGGGCAGCAGCGACGGATCGCGAAGCCGCGCATCCTGCCCGCCACGCACCAACTGGAAGGACTGCACGATGAACTCCAGTTCGCGGATGCCGCCGGGGCTGAGCTTGACGTCGTCCACCACCCGGCGCGCCACCACGTCGCCATGAATGCGCCGCTTCAGATCGCGCAGGCTGCTGATGGCATCGAAATCCAGGTAACGGCGGTAGATGAACGGCCGCAGCCGATCCAGAAAGGCTTCGCCAGCGGCAATGTCACCGGCCACGGGACGGGCCTTGACCAGGGCATAGCGCTCCCACTCGCGGCCGTGGGTCTGGTAGTACTCCTCGGCCGCGTCCAGGCTCATGGACATCGCCCCGGCCGACCCGAACGGCCGCAACATGGTATCCACGCGAAACACGAAGCCATCCTCGGTGACATCCGACAGCAGCCTGCCGACCTGCTGCGCGAGCTTGACGAAGAAGCGCTCGTTCTCGACCGGCTCCGGCCCGTCGGTCATTCCTTCAGCGGTGTGCAGGAAGATCAGGTCGATGTCCGACGAAAAATTCAGTTCCCGGCCACCGAGCTTGCCCATGGCCAGGACGATGGGGTGGGCGGCCGACCCGTCCGCGGACCGCGGATGGCCGTGCACTCCTGCAAGCTCCAGGGCCGCGCGGTTCACCGCGAACCGGCAGCAGGCCTCGGCGAGGTCGGACACGGCCTGCAGGGTTTGCGATACCGCCACGCCACCGCCCAGGGCATCTATGACCACATTCG
>JAJFJX010000097.1 GCA_021773655.1 Panacagrimonas sp. | reverse complement strand
GGCGCGCTGCTCGGCACGGTGACCTGGGCGCTGTACGACAATCTGCGGCTAGGGGCGGTGATCGCGGCTGCACTGCTGCTCAATCTGTTGCTGGCCGCCGCGGTAGGTGTGTGCGCGCCGGTGCTGCTGCGGCGTCTGGGGCGCGATCCGGTGATGGGTTCGAGCATCCTGCTCACCGCCACCACGGACAGCATGGGGTTCTTCATTTTTCTCGGGCTGGCGAGCCTGTTCCTGGCCTGAACACGGGTGCTGGCGGCGACGGATGTTCGGCGCCCGGACCCGTCCGGGTATTTCGTTGCAGGCTCCGGGAGCTTGGCGTAATGTGCCGCGCCCCATGAAAGCCGACGACCTGACCCGGGATTTGATCGCAGCCGGAGATCTGTTTCACCGGCGCGGCTGGGTGCCCGCCACCGGAGGCAATTTTTCGGCGCGGCTGGGCGACGCACGGATGCTGATCACCGCCTCGGGCTGGCACAAGGGCGAACTCGAACCGCGGGCGTTTCTGCGTGCAGGCCTGGACGGGGTGCCGGAGGATCCCGGCGCGCGGGCGTCATACGAAACCCTGTTGCACTGCCAGGTCTATCGGCGCGACGCAGCGGCAGGCTGCGTGCTGCACACGCACTCGGTGGCCAACACGGTGCTGTCACGACGCCATGCCAGCATCCGCTTGTCGGGTTACGAGCTGCTGAAACTGCTGCCGGGGATTCAGACGCATGGAACCATCGTCGAGCTGCCGGTGTTTGATAACGATCAGGACATCGCCCGTCTGGCGGCGCTGGTCGATGCGCATTTCGCGCAGGCGGCCGGCGTTGCGGCCTACTTGATCCGCGGGCACGGCCTGTATGCCTGGGGCGCCAGCGTGGCACAGGCCCGGCATCGTGTGGAGGCGCTGGAGTTCATGTTCGAGTGCGAACTGCACGCAAAGGCGTGACGCCGTTGCATCATCGACGGCACGCGGCAGGACGATGATTTCAGGAGTGCGCCCGGCACTCGCGTCGAGGAGGAGGACCATACCCATGAGCGAACTGCGCATCTACGACGAAAACCGCCCGCAGCAGCCGGAGCAGGTGCTGACCGCGTTCAACCAGATCCAGGCCACGCTGGCTGGTATCGGCGTGGACTTCGAGCGTTGGGAGGCCAGCAGGCGGCTCGACGCGGACGCCTCCCAGGACGAGGTGATCGAGGCCTACCGCGAGCCCGTCGACCGGCTGATGAAACAGTTCGGCTTCCAGTCGGTGGACGTCATCAGCCTGACCGCCGACCATCCGCAGAAGCAGGTGATGCGCGAGAAGTTTCTCAGCGAGCACATCCACGAGGATTTCGAAACCCGCTTTTTCGTCGAGGGCGAGGGACTGTTCAACATCCGCAAGGGCGGCAAGGTCTACGCAACCCTGTGCTGCCGCGGCGACCTGCTCAATCTGCCGGCGCGCACCACGCACTGGTTCGACCTTGGGCCGGAGCCGCACCTCAAGGCGATCCGGCTGTTCACCACTGCCGAAGGCTGGGTGGCGACCTTCACCGGCGACCGCATCGCCGAACGTTTTCCCAAGCTCGAGGCGCCGCACTATCCGCTGGACCGGTCCGCATGAGGCCGCTGGCGGTACTGACCGATATCGAAGGCACCACCTCTTCGATCGACTTCGTTCACCAGACGCTGTTTCCCTACGCCCGCAGCCGTCTGCGGACCTACCTGCGAACCCACGTCGCCGAGGTGACGGTCCAGCAACTGCTCGGCGAGATCGAGGCCATCGAGCACGCCGACCTGTCGCTGGATGACGCCGCGGACGTGCTCGAACGCTGGATCGACGAGGACCGCAAGCACACGCCGCTCAAGACCCTGCAGGGCCTGATCTGGCGCCAGGGCTATGCCGCCGGCGAGCTCAAGGGGCACGTCTACCCCGACACTCCGGCAGCCCTGCGGCGCTGGCAGGCGCAGGGCATCAAGCTCTACGTTTACTCCTCCGGCTCGGTGGAGGCGCAGAAGCTGATCTTCGGTCACACCGAGCACGGCGACCTCAATCCATTGTTCTCCGGCTATTTCGATACCCGGGTCGGCCCCAAGCGTGAGGCTTCGTCCTACCGGGAGATCCTGCGCCAGACCGGGTTCGGGCCCGGGCAGATGCTGTTCCTGTCCGATGTCGGCGAAGAACTTGACGCCGCCCGCAAGGCGGGCATGCAGACCCTGCAACTGATCCGCGATGCGCGCGCGCAGGGGTTCCCGGAGCACCCGCAGGCCACCGACTTCACCGCCGTGCTGGCCTGATTCGGGCCGACCGGGTCGAGGTGGCAGAGGCGGCAGGCGGGGGGCTTCACGGGGTCGTCATGCCGGGGTCAATGTCCGGTCATCGGCAAACGCTACCGTGCAGCGCCCGAGAACTCCGGAAGCCTGATCATGCGAGTCGTTCGATTGCTGGCCCCGGCCCTGGCCGTGGTCCTGTCCGCCTGCGGGGGTAGCAACGGGGGGTCCAGCCCGACCCCGACTCCGGGCGCCGTCTTCACCCTGCACCTGATCCACGCCGCGGACATGGAAGGGGCCGGCAACGCAGTGGAGGACGCACCACGCTTTTCGGCGGTCATCAACGGACTGCGCGCCCTGTCTCCGGCCAACGCGCTGCTGCTGTCCTCGGGGGACAATTACATCCCCAGTCCGTTTTTCTCGGCCAGCAACGACACCCGCCTCGACCCGCTGCTCGGCACCGGCTGCGGCGATGCGGTGGACTGCACCGGGCGCGGCGACATATTGATGCTCAACGCCATGGGCTTCCAGGCCTCGGCAATGGGCAACCACGAATTCGACCAGGGCACCGCGCGCGTCGCGGCACTGATCGAACCGTCCGCCGGCTACCCCGGGCAGAGCTTTGCCTACCTGTCTGCCAATCTGGACTTCAGCACCGATGCCGAACTCGGTGATCGCGTGGTTGCCGACGGCGCCGCCCCTGAGGCTGGGCGCATCGCGCGCAGCGTCGTGATCACCGTCGATGGCCAGCGCATCGGCGTGGTCGGCGCCACCACGCCGACGCTGGGTTCGATCTCCTCGCCAGGTCCAGAGGTGGCGATCACCCCCGCGGGGTTCGGTTCTACACCCACTGCGGCTGACCTCGATGCGCTGGCAGCCGTGATCCAGGGCGCGGTCGATGCGCTGGTGTCCGACGGTGTGGACAAGATCGTGCTGCTCAGCCACATGCAGCAGATCACCATCGAAGAAAGACTGATCCCGCGCCTGAGCGCGGTCGACATCGTGGTCGGCGGGGGCTCGGATTCGATATTCGCCGACGCCAATGATCGTCTGCGCATCGGCGATACCGCGGTGCGCGACTACCCCGTGCTGCTCGATGGCGCCGACGGCAACCCGGTGGCGCTGGTCAACACCGACGGCCAGTACCGCTACGTGGGCCTGCTGCAGGTGGGTTTCGACGCCGACGGTGTGCTGGTGCCGGCGACCCTCGACGCCGATATCAGCGGCGCCTATGCCACCGACGACGCCGGCGTGGTACAGCTCGGTGGTCCGGCGCCAGACCCCGAAGTCGTTGCCATCACGCAGGCCCTGGGCACGGTTCTGGCGGCGCGTGAAGGCAATATCCAGGGCATCAGCACGGTTTATCTCAACGGCAATCGCGGCAGCGTCACCGGCAACGGGAGCGTCCTGGGCGGCGTGCGCCAGGAAGAAACCAACCTGGGCAATCTGACCGCCGATGCCAATCTGGCCGCTGCCCGGCAGATAGACCCCGCGACCCGTGTCTCGATCAAGAACGGCGGCGGCATCCGCGCGCCCATCGGCAGTATCGTGGTGCCGGCCGGAATAAGTGATCCGCTGCAGGCGCAGTTGCTGCCCACCGAGGCGATTCCCGCGGCGGGCAAGCCGGCCGGCGGCGTGTCGCAGTTTGATATCCAGAACGCGCTGTCCTTCAACAACGCGCTGACGGTGCTGAGCCTGAGCGCCGCCGAACTCAAGGACGTGCTCGAGCACGGCATCAGCGGCGACTTCGACGGCGCCGGCCGCTTTCCGCAGGTCGGCGGCATCCGTTTCAGCTTCGATCCGGACCAGACCTCACGCCAGGACGGCGTCCCGGGCAGCGGCAGCCGGATCCGCTCGCTGGTGGTGCTCGATCCCGACGGCAGCGCCGACGGCGCCACACCCGACATCGTGGTGCAGGGCGGCGTCATCGTCGGTGATCCGCAGCGCAGCTTCCGGGTCGCCACGCTGAGCTTCCTGGCCGACGGCGGGGATGGCTATCCCTTCGGTCTGGCCGCCAGCCCGGCCCGCGTCGACCTGCTCGACGACCCGGCCTACGGCCCCGGCAGCGCCACCTTCGCCGAGCCGGGCGCCGAGCAGGACGCGCTGGCGGAATTCCTGCAGGCCGGCTTCCAGGTCGATACCCCCTTCGATGCCGCAGAAACCCCCGCCGAAAACGACACCCGCATCCAGAACCTGTCGCGGCGCGACGATGCGGTGATTTCTCCCTGATCGGTCCTGGAAGAAACTGCATTTCGACCCAGAAGCGCAAGGCGAACGCAAAAGACGCCGGGGGCTTTCGCCGGGCGACATTGCCCCCGGCAAGCGCGCCGAACGACGGCGTATGAACCGGCCCTAGTCGATCAGGTCGCGGCCTTCGCCGTCACGCTGGCCCTGGAAGCGCAGCAGACGCCCGAACAACTTCTCCGGGTCCACGTCCAGGGCTTCGAAGGAACCCGAGATCGGCCTCAGCATCTCCACCATGCCGGTGCGCGTGAGTGCGTAGCAATCGCGGAAGTTCGCCGAGTTGAAGCCCAGGTCCACCGCGTGGTCGCGCGACTTGCGCACGTGGGTTGCTTCGTCGTGGCGGATGTGCCGGATCAGCCGCGCAAAGCCACTGGCGCGGCGCACCTTGGGCGAGCCCAGCAGCGCCGACAGCGAGATGCACACCCCCGAATCCAGCCCGGTGATGCGGGCGAAATGCTCGCCAAGGTCGCGGCTGGCCACGCGCATGAACAGGCGTTTGGTGCGGCGACGCACGGCGTCGATGTCCTCCGGCTGCGGGTAGTACGTGCGCGCCTGCTGGATCAGCCAGTTGTGCACGCGTTCTTCGGATTCGATCTCGCGCAGCGCGCGCTGTTCGGCGGCGGCGCGCTGGGCGTCGAGCCGGCCGCACTCGTGGTGAAAGATGTTGATGGCCGACTCCTCGGCACAGATCAGCACGCCGAGAATGCGGGCGATGCCGAGCTGGGCGGCATCGTCGACCCCGACCAGCATGGCATCGCGGGTGGCGGACGTGTCGCAGTAGTCGCGCATCAGGCTGGCGGCCCGCAGTCGCGAGTCTGCATCCCAGTCCAGCTCGCGCAGGATCGATGCCGGGTCCTCGGTGCCCACGCCGGGAATCGGGTATCCAAAGCAGAACGGGGTCGCGGGCGACACCTGGCGCAGCGCCGCCGGCAGGTCGTCCGCGGTCCGGGCCACGTCGACCGCCTCGGCCTGGATGGCCACCAGCTGCTCGTCGAAGCTGGCTTCGAAATCATCCCGCATGGCGCAACGGATCCCCGACAAGGCGCAATTGACCGACGCTAGCACAGCCCGCCTGCCCGGCGACAGGGCGAGGCGCTTGCGGCGGCGCACGAACGCTCACACGACTTCGACTCTGGCCACCAGGTCCATCAGCGCCCGTTCGACCTGCAGCCGGCCGTGTTCGAGCGCTTCGGCGTCGGCATCGCGGGGAATCCGGATCGGATCGCCGTAGGCGTAGTGCAGCCGGTTGAAGGGATAGGGCACGATCATCGCGTCCCAGGATCGCAGTTGCCTGCAGCGTCGGGCCTGCCAGGCCATGGGGATGATGGGCACGCCGGCCAGCCGTGCGGTGGTCACCACGCCCGCCTGCACCACGTACTTCGGCCCGCGCGGTCCGTCCGGGGTGATGCCCAGGTCCTGGCCGGCCTTGACCGCCTTGAGCATCTGCCGCAGCGCTGCCGCCCCGCCGGCGCTCGACGAGCCGCGGATGCAATCCACGCCCAGGGCGCGCATCGCAAGGGCGGCCAGCGTGCCGTCCCGCGAGGCGCTGGCCAGCGGCGAGAAGCGTCGCGGCGTGCGGCTGTGGGCGGTGTAGCCGAAGCTGGCCAGGATGTTGCGGTTGTGCCAGGACACCAGGATGAAGGGCTGGCCGCTGTCGAGTTGCCCGCGCAGCGCCTGCAGGTTGGTGTAGCGCTTACGGCTGGTGAGGAAGATCAGCCGCATGACCCAGGCCAACGCCCAGCCGCTGAATCGGGTCTTGAACGCGATGCGGGCCGCGTCGCCGCCGTCCTCGCCGCCTTGCCGGCGGCTCACGCCACGGCTTCCAGCAATCGCCGCCAGTGCGCGCCGGAGCCGCTCGCCGCAGCGATGGCGACGATGGCGCCGCCGAGCGCGCGTGAAGACTTCGTCGCGAGCAGCCGAGCGCGGCAGAAAGGTTCACAGGCTCTGCACCAGCGGTCCGCTCGCCGCACGCCCAGGCCGGCCGGCGCAGGGGCAGGCAGGGCCTTGCCACTGGTCGGCAGTGCAGTTCCGGCAATCGGGACGGGCAGGGGGGCGGGGTTCATGCGGCGGGGACTGGGGCGGTTCGGGGGCGGGCGGCCGCTTATGATAGGGGACTGTGCCGACTGCTTCGTGCCCGGCTCCGTCCCCTGCGAATTCCGATGCCCGCCAATTCGTTTCCCGACTGGTCTGCCGTGCGCTGCGTGCTGCTGGACCTGGACGGCACCTTGCTGGACCTGGCTTTCGACAACCATCTGTGGAACGAGGCGGTGCCGGCGCGCTTTGCCCGCCGGCGCGGCCTGAGCCTGGAGGCGGCACGGGCCGAGCTGGCGCCGCGCTTTCATGCCGTGGCGCACACACTGCCCTGGTATGACCTGGATCACTGGACACGACAGACCGGCATCGACATGGCCGCGCTGCACCAGGAGTTGCGGCCCCGCGTTCGGGTGCTGGACGGCAGCCTGGCCTTCCTCGACGCGGTTCGCGCCAGTGGTCGGCCGCTGTGGCTGACCACCAACGCCCACCCGGACAGCTGGCGGCCCAAGCTCGAACAGACCGGGCTGGCGCATTACTTCGAGCGCATCGTCTCCTCCAATGACCTGCAGGCGCCCAAGGAAGACCGTCGCTACTGGCAGGGCCTGGAAGAGCGCCACGACATGGTGGCGTCCGAATGTCTGTTCGCCGACGACAGCCGGCCGGTGCTGGAAGCGGCGCGCGCCTTCGGGGTCGGCCAGATCGTGGCGATGAACCACCCGGATTCGACCCGGCCGCCGCGCCCGTTTTCCGACTTCTACAGCGTGCCGCGGCTGCACCACCTGCTGCCGGTGCCACCGCTGCAGCTCAGGCCGCGCGGATCGGCTTGAGCAACTGTTCGCGGAATGCCGGCAGGCGCTCCATGCCCAGGCGATAGCCGGACTCGACCAGCGCATCGATGCGCTTCCAGTCGAACACGCCGACATCGCCCACCGGCATGCGCAGGTACAGATCGGCGCGCTCGGCGCGCGCAGCCACCCCGGATTCGCTGGTCAGTGTGGCGGTGCGGAACAGGATGGAAAACAGGTTCGGCCGCTTGTCCTGCCCCTGCCGGCGCAGCAGGCATTCGCCATCGGGACCTTCCACGCCCGGGGCGGCCAGCCCGCCCTCGGTGCTGACGTCCGAGGCGATGATCGGGCCGCGCTCCAGGTTCTGCATCACGTCGGTGGGCAGGCTGTTGATCACCGCGCCGTCCACCAGCAGCTCACCGCGATAGCCCACCGGTGGCGCCACGCCGGGAATGCACATGCTGGTCGCCACCCATGCACTGAGCAGGCCGTGGTCGTGAACCTGCGTGCAGCCGCGGGTCAGGTTGGTGGAGACGCAGAAGTACGGCGTGCGCAGATCCTCGATGTGGCGATTCTCGAAGATCAGCTGCAGACCGCGCTTGAACTTGCGTCCGCGGATCAGGGCCACGCTGGGGAACAGGTAGTCGTTGAGCAGGTTGCGCCGCACGAAGGTGTCGTGTGCCACGCGCTGGATCTCGTGGCTGCCGAAGCCGCAGGCATGCAGCGCGGCGATGAAGGCACCCATGCTGGCGCCGCCAACGGCGTCGATCTCGATGCCCAGCTCCTCGATCGCGCGGAGCAGGCCGATGTGGGCAAAGCCACGCGCACCGCCACCGCCCAGTACCAGGCCCAGGGCGCGACCGGTCAGGCTGCGCACCAGGTGTTCGACGTCGCGCTGCAGCTTCGGCTGCACGTAGTAATGCGCGGTTGCCTCCAGCGCCTCGCGCCAGATCATGGCCCGCCCCGGCGCCACGCCGTGGCCGCCGACCAGCACCACGTCCACTGGTGCACGCACGCCACTGTTGTGCAGCGTTTCGCGCCACTGACGGGCCAGTGCCCCTGGCTCGCCGTAAGCGTCGACCAGCACCAGGATGCGGTCCACCTGGCGCAGGCAGCGTCCGGACCAGGCGCTGTCCGGCGCCTCGCCCAGGTACAGCAGGTGGCGGCTGGATATCTCCTGTTCCTGCAGCCAATGGATCAGGCGATCCTCCGCCTCGCCGCTGCCGACCGCGA
>JAJFJX010000096.1 GCA_021773655.1 Panacagrimonas sp. | reverse complement strand
CATGGGTCTGGAACCGCAGGCCCTGATGGATGATCGGGGGGCAGGCTGGCCCGAACTGGTCGACGCCGAGGACCGGCCCGGCCTGTTCGATACCCTGCGCAGCAGCCTGCGACTGATGGAGCGCTGGGAGTACGAGTTCCGCCTGACCCATCGCAGCGGGCGCCGGTTCTGGCTGCGGGCCGAGGCGGTGCCGCGGCGCCAGGCCGACGGCGGGGTGGTGGCCAGCGGATATCTGTCGGATGTCACTGATCGCAAGTCGATCGAACGCGCGCTTGAACGCATGCGCGTCGATCTTGCGCGCGCGCTGTCGACCACCTCGTTGCAACTGCGCGCGGTGCTGGAGAACTCTCCGGCGGCGATCTGGGCCCGCGACGCCGAGGGTGTCTACCAGTTCGCCAACGAGGCGTTCCGGCGCGTGTTCGATCTGCCGGAAGGCGATCTGGCGGGGCGCCGGGTCGAGGATCTGCTGCCGCAGCGCCTGACCGACGCCATGCGCGGCCATGATCGTCGCGTGATCGAGTCCCGGCGCAGCGCCACCTTCGTCGAGGTGCTGCAGCGCAGCGACGGTCCGCGCCACCTGCTGATGGTCAAGTTTCCCCTGGTCGACGACGGCCGGGTGGTGGCCATCGGCGGCATGAGCCTGGACATCACCGAGCAGATGCGTCTGCAGGAGGAGCTGCGCCGTCTGAATCTGGACCTGGGGCAGCGCGAGCAGCAGCTGATGCAGTTGTCACGCAGTTCGGTGATCGACCGCGGAGAACTGGACGCCGCGTTCGAGATGGTGGCGACCGCCGCGTGCAAGGGTCTTTCGATCCGGCGCAGCAGCGTCTGGTTCTGGGACGACAACCACGACGGCATCGTCTGCCTGAATCTGATCGATCTCGAAGATCCCGATCCGCCGCTGCCCGCGCGCATGAGCCGCAGCGACTACCCGGACTACTTCGATGCGCTGGACCGCCAGCGATTCGTGGTTGCCCACGATGTCGCGCACGATCCGGCCACCTGCGAACTCTTCGAGACCTACCTGCGCCCGCAGGGCATCGGCGCGATGATCGACACCGCGATCCGCCACGGCGGCAAGGTGGTCGGCGTGCTGTGCTGCGAGCATGTCGGCGAAGCGCGGCGCTGGCGCGACGACGAGACCTTCTATGTCGGCGCGCTGGCCGACGTGCTCAGCCGTGCCCTGAGCGCCGAACGCGAACAGCAGGCCGAACGCGCGTTGCGTACCCTCAACGCCACACTCGAACAGCGCGTCGAGGCACGCACCCGCGAACTGCGCGAAACCCTCGACGAACTGGCCGCGGCGCGCGAGGCGGCGGAGTCGGCGTCGCGGGCCAAGGGTGAATTCCTGGCCAACATCAGCCACGAGATCCGCACCCCGATGAACGCCATCATCGGCCTGTCCCACCTGGCGCAGAAGTCAGACATCAGCCCACGCCAGCATGACTACCTGAGCAAGATCCAGTCGGCCGGGCAGACCCTGCTGGGATTGCTGGAAAACATCCTGGACCTGT
The DNA here is from genome assembly GCA_021773655.1 of Panacagrimonas sp. GTDB lineage: Bacteria > Pseudomonadota > Gammaproteobacteria > Nevskiales > Nevskiaceae > Panacagrimonas. The sequence goes on along the minus strand of JAJFJX010000096.1, from coordinate 5,320 downwards.
CCAAGATCGAGGCCGGCAAGCTCGAACTCGAACACATCGATTTCAGTCTGGATACGGTGCTCGACAACCTGGCCGCCGTCACCGGTGCGCGCGCGGTCGAAAAAGACCTGGAGCTGGTCATCGAACGTCCGCTGCATCCACCACGCCTGGTCGGTGATCCGCTGCGCCTGGGCCAGATTCTCATCAATCTGGTCAGCAACGCGGTCAAGTTCACCGAGCAGGGCGAGGTCCATGTCCGCCTCGTATTCGAGCCCGAAAACCCCGAACAGGGCTGGCTGCGCGCCGAAGTGCGCGACACCGGGATCGGCCTGAGTCCGGAGCAGCAGGCGCGCCTGTTCCATTCCTTCCAGCAGGCCGATACCTCGATCACACGCCGTCACGGTGGCACCGGACTGGGCCTTTCGATCTGCCGGCAGCTGGTGGAACTCATGGGTGGACGGATCGGCCTTGAAAGTCAGCCGGGGCAGGGCAGCCGCTTCCATTTTTCGGTGCGCCTGGGCTGCCGGCGCGCCACCGCCATGCGGGGGGCGCTGGCGCCATCCCCGAGCGCGGTGCGGCTGCGCATCGCCGAGCCCAACGACTGCGCCCGCTCGGTGCTTCACCGATACCTTCAGGCGCTGGGTTGGGACGTGCAGGTCTGTGCCGATGCTGCCGGCCTGCTGGCCGAGCCGGCCGGGGCCGGGGCCGGAGTTGGGTTTGGGTTTGGGGATGGGGATGGGGATGGGGCGGCGCAGGCCGGACACGCATCGCTGACCGTGCTGCTGTTCGATCCGCACAGACTCGTCGGGCCGGGCCTGCAGGACATCCGCCGCACGCTGGACCAGCGCGATGACCGGGCGAACTGGCGCCTGGTGGCGGTGTCGGCGCAGGTCCCCGACGAGGTGGCCGACCGCGTCGACGGGTTCGTGTTCAAGCCGGTCGATCCCTGGCGCCTGCAACAGGCGCTGCTGTCGCTGACCGGCCAGGCGGGACCGGCGTTGGTCCACCAGCGCCCCTCCCTGCCGTCCCCGGTGCCGGTGCCGGAACCGATGCCGATGCCGATGGCGGCGCAGACCTCCTTGGCGGGCCGCGACGCAAGCCTGCAGGGACTGCGCGTGCTGCTGGTCGAGGACCATGAGCTGAGCCGGCAGGTCTCCCGCGAGATGCTGCAGAGCGCCGGTGTGAAGGTGAGCTGTGCGGCGGACGGACCATCGGCGCTCGATCAGCTTGCGCAGGTGTCCTTCGATCTGGTGCTGATGGACGTGCAGATGCCCGGCATCGACGGACTGGAGACGACCCGGCGCCTGCGCGCCGGCGGACGGGCGGGGGAGCTGCCGGTGATCGCAATGACCGCCAACGCCTCGGTGGCTGATCGACGCGCCTGTCTGGATGCCGGCATGGATGATCATCTGCCCAAGCCCATCCATATCGACGCCCTGCTGGCCGCGCTGCGACGCTGGTCCGGACGCCCGGGCGACGACGCTACCGCGGCCACGCGATGGCATGGCGAGGCGGTGCCGATCGACCTCGCCGATCTGCCCAACCTTCCGGAGCTGGACGCGCTCGAAGGCCTGCGCCGGCTGGGTGACATCGGCCGTTATCACCGACTGCTGCAACACTTCATGGCTCAGCAAGCCGATACGACCGAGCGCATCGACGCCGCGCTGTCGGCGGGTGACCCGGACCGGGCGCGGCGCGGCGCCCACTCACTCAAGGCACTGGCCGGCACCATGGGCGCGCATGCGCTGGCGGTGGCAGCCGGCAATCTGGAACAGGTGCTGCGCCAGCAGCAGGATCCGGAGCCGGCGCTGGTGTCCCTGCGCGCAGCCTTCGAGCGGCTGGCCTGCGGGCTGGCTCAATGGCAGTCGGCCCGTGCCGGGGGGGCGGAGGCGCTCGCCGTCGACGCGACACCTGTGCAAGACGAGTCGGTCGAAAGCCTGCTGCAGCGCCTGCAACAGCAACTGGCCGAAGACGATACCGAGGCAGTGGAGACCGCCGACCGGCTGGCGCACTGTCTGCACCATCCATCGTCTCAGCGCGCCCTGCGCAGCCTGCGCAAGGCGCTCGACGAGTACGATTTCGATCGCGCCAGCGAGATGCTGCCCGTGCTCAACGAGTCAATCCCCGAGACCTGAAACGTGTCCACGCCCCCAGACCCGACTCCGCCCGCCAGCGGTGCGCCGCCCTTCGGGCCCGCCAACATTCTGGTGGTGGACGATGTGCCGCAGAACATCGAGGTGCTGTCGGGCATCCTGCGTTCACGCTACCGGGTGCGCGCTGCCACCAGCGGTGCCCGCGCGCTGTCGATCGTGCGCAGCGATGCGCCTCCGGACCTGATCCTGCTCGACATCATGATGCCCGAGCTCGACGGGCTGACGGTGTGCCGCCGGCTCAAGTCCGACTACCGCACGCGCCACATTCCGGTGATTTTCGTCACCGCCATGACCGAGGTCGACGACGAGGCCCAGGGCTTCGAAGCCGGCTGCGTCGACTACATCACCAAGCCGGTCAGCCCGCCGCTGGTGCTGGCGCGCGTGGCCACCCACCTGGCCCTGGCCGACCAGCAGCGCGAGCTGGAGCGTCTGGTGCAACAGCGCACCGCGGAGCTGCAGCGCACGCGGCTGGCGGTGGTGCGCTGCCTGGGCAAGGCGGCCGAGTTCAAGGACGACGACACCGGCCTGCACGTGGTGCGCATGAGCCACTACTCGCGCCTGCTGGGCCTGGCCTCTGGCATGCGCCAGACCGACGCCGACCTGCTGCTGCACGCCGCCCCGATGCACGACGTCGGCAAGATCGGTGTTCCCGATCACATCCTCAAGAAACCCGGCCGCCTGACGCCCGAGGAGTGGGAGCTGATGAAGCGGCACGTCGAGTTCGGGGGCCAGATTCTCGGCGACCAGGACTCCGAGCTGCTGCAGATGGCGCGCACCATCGCGCTGTCCCACCACGAGAAATGGGATGGCAGCGGCTATCCCCTGGGGCTTCAGGGTGAACAGATTCCGCTGGTCGGCCGCATCGCGGCGCTGGCCGATGTGTTCGACGCGTTGACCAGCGTGCGCCCCTACAAGCGCGCGTGGCCGGTGGCCGAGGCGATGGATCACATCCGCCGTGCCAGCGGCAGTCATTTCGACCCCGGACTGGTGGCCAGGCTCGAACAGGTGATGCCCGAGGTCGAACGCATCCGCAAGCAGTACGCCGACGCCGCCCTGGGTTAGAGTCTCGGTCCGCTTGTCCAGGACTGAGGATCTGCCATGACCGTGTTCCGTGCCTTGCGCGTCCACCAGGTTGAAAAGAGCTTCGAGCACCGATTCGAGCACCTGGAGCTGGAGGATCTGAGCGCCGGCGAGGTGGTGATCCGGGTCGCCTATTCCAGTCTCAACTTCAAGGATGCGCTGGCGGTGACCGGCAAGAGCCGCATCATGCGGTCGATGCCGCGCGTGGCCGGCATCGACCTGTCCGGCACCGTCGAATCCAGCGACGATCCGGTCTGCCGGCCCGGCGACGAGGTGCTGGTCACCGGCTGCAACATCGGAGAGCTGCTAGACGGGGGGCTGTCCGAGATCGCGCGGGTGCCGGCCGCGGCGGTGGTGCCATTGCCGCCCGGGCTTTCGCTGTACGAGGCCATGGCCCTGGGCACCGCCGGCTTCACCGCCGGACTGGGCGTGCGTCGCATGCTGGAGAACCATCAGCATCCCGAACAGGGCCCCATCGTGGTCACCGGACCCACCGGCGGGGTCGGGTCCATCGCCATCCAGATTCTCAAGTCCGCCGGATTCGAAGTCGTGGCCCTGACCGGCAAGAAGGCCGAAGCCGAGGAATATCTCCGGCTGCTGGGCGCCGACGAGGTGCTCGATCGCAACGAGCTGGACCTGGGCAGCAAACCGCTGGAGGCGGCGCGCTTCGGCGGCGCGGTGGACAACCTGGGCGGCCAGACCCTGGCCGGGCTGACCCGCAACATCCGCCAGTGGGGAAACATCGCCAGCATCGGACTGGCGCAGAGTCACGAGCTCAATACCACCGTCATGCCGTTCATTCTGCGCGGCGTGTCGCTGCTGGGCATCAACTCGGTGGAAGTGCCGCGGCCGTGGCGGCTGGACGTGTGGAAGCAGCTCGCCGGCCCGTGGAAACCGGCTCGCCTGGATCGCATCGTGCGCCGAACGATCTCGCTCGACGAGGTTCCGGACGCCTGCGCCGAACTGATGGCGGCCTCGGTGCAGGGACGCTACGTGGTCAGGATCGGCGGCTGAGGCAGACGTCTTTGCCCGGAGGCAGGTCCGGGCAGCGTGGTCCGGCACGCAGCACAATCTGCATTCACGCTGCAATCACGATCTGCATTCCGGCGTGTCGACGTGTCCGATTTCACATGCAGGGTCCGGGCAGGGTCGCGTCGCCGGCGCGCCGTGGCTTAACCTGAGCCGGCTGCGCAGCTCACGCAACGCGCCTCGGGGGCAAACATGACCATGCAGGGAAAAAGGGCGAACGGAGCACGGTTCGCGAAATGTCGGCACCAGGGGGGTGCGGCCGGACCGGGCGTTGCGCTGGCAGGACTGGCGGCGAGCCTGCTGGCCTCGCCGTTGCAGGCGCAACTCGATGACCCGCGTCTGCTCGGGCAGTTCACCAGCCGGCTGGAACTCGAATCGGCACAGTTCAACGCGCAGGTCTACACGCAGTTGCAGGAGCAGTTCGCCTGCAACGACATTTCCAGTGGAGAACACGCCGACTGCACCGGCAATGTGTTCCGGGTGTGGGAGAACGTGCGCGAGCTGACCCACACCGCCAACGAGGTCAACGGCGGCAACGGGCCCACCACCTACAGCCTCAAACTGGATGCAGAAGGTCTGGGCTTTGCGCTGCGCTGGACGGCTGCCGAGGAATTCGCCGTGCAGGGCGCGCTGGCGACATCCTTCGGCCGCGGGCAGGCCGGCGCGCTGTCCAGCCGCATCGCGGCTCTGCGCCGCGGGGCGCGGGTGACGCAGGTGGCGCGCCTGCCGCCGCAGGGCATCGTGGTGGCGAGCACCGAACTGCCGACCTTCGAGGACGATGCCACCATGCTCGGTGTCGGCAGCTGGAGCGTCTATGTCGATCATGCCTTCGGCTACGGCAGCCGCGACGACACCACTTTCGGCGGCGGCGTCGAGGACGCCTACGACTTCGACGGCCGTGATGTCACCCTGGGGGCGGACTACCGCCTCGGACCGCAGCTGGTGCTGGGCCTGATGGGGGGCTACACCGAAAAGCGCAGCGACTTCGACTCCTCGGCCAGCATCGTCGACGCACGTCTGGACGCGGACGGCTTCAGCCTGCTCGGCTACGCCCTGTACGAGGCCGAGACCTGGTTTGT
>JAJFJX010000095.1 GCA_021773655.1 Panacagrimonas sp. | reverse complement strand
GTCGGGGCCCGGCATGCGGACGTCGAGCAGGATCAGATCGGGTTGCGGTTCGCTGCGGGCCAGGCGCAGGCCCTCGGCGCCGCTGGTGGCGACGCGCACCACGTGGTCGGGTGACAGCAGTTCCATCAGCAGGCGCAGGTTGGCGGGCGTGTCGTCGATCGCCAGCACCACCGGACGGGTGTCGGTCTCGGCTTCGGTGGTGTCCATGTCAACGGGTTTCCTCGGCGGTACAACGTTCCAGCAGCTCGCGGCATCGTGCCGCGGCGGCAACAAAGTCCAGGGCCTGCACCTCACGGTCCAGCAGAATCAGTTCGGCACCGGGCAGATCGGCATTGCCGGCCTGCTGGGCCAGCGCGGCACTGGCGGCCAGCGCCGCGCCGTCTGCCCCCTGCAACTGCCGGACCAGGCCGTGCAGGGCCGCGGGCAGATCGAGGGGCGTCACGGGGACGGCGCGCGTGGGCAGCAGCAGGGCGTGCAGCTGATCCAGCGTGCTGCCGAACACGGCGCGCAGAGATTCCAGGTCGGGCTCGGCGTCGGCTTCCAGCGCGGATTCGCTGGCGAGCGCGGCGATCCGCAGGTCCTCGGCGCCGAGCGTGGCAGCCAGACCCTTGAGCGTGTGGGCGGCACGCCGGCGTTCGGCGCACGGGATCGCGGTGTCGGACACCGTCGCGAGCAGGCCGGGAAAGTCGGGCAGGGCGCTGCGCAGCACCTTGTCGTAGATCGCCGCATCGGCCCCCAGCCGGGTGATCGCGCCCCTGCGGTCCACGCGGCCTGCAGCGCCCGGGTCCGGCGCCGAGGCGGACATCGTGGTGGCTGCCTCGCCCCAGTGGCGCCGCAGGCTGTCGACCAGGTGGTCGAGGTCGAAGGGCTTGGCGATGTGGTCGTCCATGCCGGCGCGCAGGCAATCGTCGCGATCGGACTGCATCGCGTTGGCGGTGGTGGCGATCACCAGCGGCCGCCAGGACAACGACATGGCGCGCAGCCGGCGGGTGGTCTCGAAGCCGTCCATGTCCGGCATCTGGATGTCCATCAGCACCGCGTCGAACGGTTGACGCGCCTGTTCGATGGCGCTCAGGCCGGCGCCTCCGTGACCGGCCAGACTCACCCGAGCGCCTTCGCTGACAAGCAGGGCCTGGGCCACGAGCTGGTTGGTAACGTTGTCCTCGATCACCAGGATGCGACGGCCGGCCAGGCGCCGTCTGCCGAGCGCCGGCGACGCGGCCGATGCCGGCGGGCGATCCAGGTCCATCACCGCGTCGAACAGCATCGAGGCGGTCAACGGCTTGGTGAGGACCGCGACCGGGCACAGCACGCTGCCCGGTGCCGCGCCCGGATGGGCGAGCTGCAGATTCCCGGCCAGCCCGATCACCGGAATCGAAGCCCGCTCCTGCAGCGTCACCAGGCGTCCGCCGCAGGTCTCGGCGCTGCGCGGCCAGTCGATGAAAATCACGTCAAAGGGCGGGTCTGCATCGGGGTCCGGCACTGCGGCCTGCGTGCAGGTGCCGACCGCCGTCACCGTCCAGCCGAAACCGCGCAGCAGTCCGGCGATGCGGGCGCGCGCGCCCTCGTGGGGCTCGACCAGCAGGATCCGTCGATGAGCGCCCGCTTGTCGGCGCGGGGGTGGCGAGGCGTCTGCGGTCTCTGCAGTGTCCAGGGCCAGTGTCACGTCGAACCAGAACCGGCTGCCCTGTCCCGGATGGCTTTGTACTTCGATGCGGCTGTCCATCATCTGCGCCAGGCGCTGGCTGATCGCCAGGCCCAGGCCGGTGCCGCCGAAGCGACGGCTGATCGACGCCTCGGCCTGATGGAAGCCCTGGAACAGGTGCTCGCACTGCGCCGGGTCCATGCCGATGCCGGTGTCGCGCACCGAGAAGCGCAGCCTGGCCCAGCGCTCGCCGCCGGCAATGCGGTGCACCCCGATCTCGATGTCACCCGAGGGGGTGAACTTGACGGCATTGCCGGCCAGATTGATCAGGATCTGCTTGAGGCGCAGTGCATCGCCGCACAGGCGGTGCGGCAGGTCGGGTCCGATCGACAGGCCGATCTCCAGCGGCTTGTCACCGCGGCTGGCCGCCATCAGCGTGCCCACCTCGCGCAGCAGGGCGTCCAGGTCGAAGGGCTGTTCGTCCAGCTCCAGCTTGCCGGCCTCGATCTTGGAGTAGTCCAGGACGTCGTTGAGGATGGCCAGCAGGGTGCGTGCGGCAAGGTCGGCCTTCTGCAGATAGAGCGTGCGCGCGGCCGGATCCAGGGAGTGCGCCAGCAGTTGGAGCATGCCCTGTACGGCGTTGAGCGGGGTGCGGATCTCGTGGCTCATGTTGGCCAGGAAGGTGCTCTTGGCCGCGCTGGCGGCCTCGGCCTCGGCCTGGGCGCGGCGCACGTCGGTGATGTCGTGTACCAGCGCGTAGAAGCCGCGGACCTCGCCTGCGATGAGGTCGGGCAGGTACTGGGTCTGGGCGTGGCGCAGGCTGCCGTCTGCGGCCCGGATCTCCCGCTCGAAGCACTGCGGTTCCCCGCGCAGCGCCGCTGCGGCGCGCTCGGCGTTGCGTGCGAACAGGGTCGGGCCGATCACGCACGACATGTGCAGGCCGGGAATCGTCGCCGGATCGACACCGAACCAGTCGGCATAGGCCCGGTTGGCAAAGCGGTTGCGCAGCTCGCGGTCCCAGTACCCGACCATCGAGGGCAGGGCGTCGAGAATGTTGCGCAGGTCGCGTCGGGCGGATTCGAGCGCCCGGGTGCGCTCGTCGATGCGCTGCTCCAGGTGGCTGTTGAGGTCCTGCAGGCGCTGCTCGACCAGGCGCCGTTCCTCGATGTCGGTATTGGAGCCGACCCATTTCAGCAGGCGCTTCTGCGCATCGAACAGCGGCAGGGCGCGGGTATCGAACCAGCGGTACACGCCATCGTGACGCCGGAGGCGGAACTCGACCCGTAGCTCGCCCTGCGCGCGCACGGTGTCCTGCCAGCGCGCGATCAGGGATTCGCGATCCTCCGGGTGGACCTGTTCCAGCCAGGCGCAGCCGTGCTGGGCGGCTTCGGCGACGCCGGTGTAGTCCACCCACTGGCGACTGAGGTAATCACAACCGCCGTCGGGCTCGCAGGTCCACACCAGTTGCGGCAGATGATTGGCCATGCGGCGCCAGCGCTGTTCGCTGTCGGCCAGCAACTGGTGTTCACTGCGGTCGGTGGCGATGGCGATGACCTTGGTGCTGTCGCCATCGCGGAAACGGCTCAGGCGAACCTCCACCGGTACGGTGCTGCCGTCGCGGTGGCGGGCGCTGACCGTGCGGCCCGACATCAGCCAGCCGTCGTCCCCACCGGACAGATACCGTGTGCGCTGTGCAACATGCGCACTGCGCTGACCGGGATCGAGCAGAAGGTCCAGGGGCTGGCCTTCGAGTTCGTGGCGGGCGTAACCGAATACGTTCTCGACGCGCGCGTTGGTGCTCTCGATGCGCCCGTCTGCAGACACGATCAGGATCGCGCTCGGCGCCAGATCGACGATGGTGTGCAGGCGATCACGCTCGGTGGCCACTGCCTGTTCCAGACGCTTGCGTTCGGACAGGTCCGCCGCCAGACCCACGTAGCCGACGATGGTGCCGCCTTCGTCGAGCAACGGGCTGACCGTGAGCAGCACCGGAAAGCGGCTGCCGTCCTTGCGAACGTAGGTCCACTCGTTTTCGTCCTTGCGGCCCCGACGCGCGCCTGCAAAGAAGCATTCGAAGCCGGGGGCAATCTGCTCGCCCAGTTCTGCAGCCAGTTGTTCGGCTCGCGCCTGCATTTCGGATGCGACGTGAAAGCGTGACCAGAGGCCACCCATCACCTCCTCGGCGCGGTAGCCGAGCATGCGCTCGGCAGACGGATTGAACACCGTGATGCGGCCTTCGGTGTTCGAGGCGATCACTGCATGGCCGGCATTGTCGAGCACTGCTTTGTGCAGCACCGAGACCCTGCGCACCTGCTCGGTGCGTGCTGCGACCTGCGATTCGAGGTCGAGATTGAACGCACGCAGTTCGGCCATGGCGTGGTCGCGTTCGGCCTCGATGTCGATCCGGTCCAGCTCGGCTTCCAGGCGATGGGCGAACAGTGCGCCCACCTCGTGCAGCGCGGCCTGACCCGCGGCA
>JAJFJX010000094.1 GCA_021773655.1 Panacagrimonas sp. | reverse complement strand
TCGGCGAGCACCTGGCCGAAGATACGCGATACGCGGTGCCGCGCGTGCTGACCGAATATTCCAGCGACCAGGTATTGACCACAACCTACGAATACGGCCACCACGTCAAGGATCCAGCCGTACAGGGGCTGAGCCTGGAGCGGCGAAGCGCCCTGGGGCGGGCGTTCGTCGAAGTCTTTCTCAATGAGTTGTTCCGCTGGAACATGGTGCAGACCGATCCGCACTTCGGCAATTACCGGATCCGTCTGGATCCTGACGGCCAGGACCGCATCGTATTACTCGATTTCGGCGCCACCCGTACCTTTGGGCGCGGATTTGTGGATCACTACGCGAGCATCGTCCGGGGGGGCGTCGAGCTCGATCGCGAACAGATCGTGCGTGGCGCCTGCGGAATCGGACTGATGAGCCCAGACTTTCCCCGACAGACACTCGACGCCTTCTGCGCCATGTGCGAAATGATCACCGAGCCGTTCTCGGGCGGCGATCCGAAACGCATCCCGCCGTCCCTGCTCAACGAACGTGGCGAGTACAAATGGGGCGACAGCGATCTGCCGATGCGGGCTGGCCAGATGGCTGCGCGCAACGCATTTTCAAAGCACTTCCGCGTCCCTCCGCGAGAAATCGTATTCCTGCACCGTCGCCTGTCCGGCGTCTTCATCATGCTCGCCACGCTGCGCGCCGAACTCGATGCCAGGCCCCTGCTGATGAACGCGCTGTCGTCCTAGTCCGGTTTTAGGCTTACGTAAATGGCGAGTGCATGGTCATCGTACGTGGTCGGGCCGCTCGCGAAAGTTCCCGTGCAGGCTGACCATTGGACCGATGCTGGCGGCGGAAAGACAAACGCGGGTGTGTCGAGTGGAAGCATGATGGGTGGGCGTGTCGAAGCGCACGGCACACCCGCTCCCTCTCCATGATCACTGCCGTGCCCGAACCTCTGCGGCAATTCTTCCTTCGTATACTGCGGGAGCTTTTGCCTTTGGTAGAGGCCGATTCTCCTTGGCAACTCACGCAGGTGGTCGACCGGCCGGTGCGCACCCGGGAGCGGGCATGCCCTGTTTCAACATGGGACAAATCTGGTCAGCGCACGGATTTTCCGAGGGGCTCAAAGCTGTTCCAGTGTGAATTTCACGACAAACTCAGGTGTCGGTGACTTGGCGCCTGCATCCGCAGCCAAGAGGACGAAAGTCTGCGCATCGGTGCGTTGAGCAAAGCAAGACAGTAAGAGCGCCAAGGACTCTCTTGACGGCGTTCCTCACCAGCTACGGTGAACACAGGCCGCGTTGTTTCCTTTGCGTCCATTTTGCGTCCATTGTGTTCGCCGTGGTCGACTGCTTTCTGCGAGTCGAACCTTCTTCGCCACCGGTGCATCGCCCGATGTCAGCGGAACGCCTCAGGTTATCCGCATGCCCGCATTGAGCGGCTCACGAAGCAGAACATCGGCTTTGCCGGCGGATAGTTGCTCCGGCCAATCAACTGTAGCCCGCGGTTACGAATTCCCCGGACCGAGCATGCCGACATGTCGATCCGGTGTGACGCCTCACCGTGGCTACGACTGGGTGCTCATGGTTCCAGAGCAAACGACACACGCGCCACGGGCACCGATCTGAATCTGGTCACTCGCGCATGCGACCCTCAGTGCTGCTGGTCCGGAACGATCCGGAATTGATCTTTATTCGGTGCCGTCACGCTCATTCCCGGGCGTGACGGCACCGTGCCAACCCTCCGCAATCATATTCAATTCAGGTTGCGGAGTGATTCAGGCGACTGCCATGCAAGCGAGTTCTTCAGGAAGGCAGGCCCGGCAGGGCCGGGAGCAGGCCAGGGCCGCCCGACCGCGGCTGGGCGAGGTTGCTGGTGCGGTCAAGAACGGGAGTGACGACACGATCAAGGACGGGGACGAGGATCGGAACGAGGACCCGACCGGTGATTGCAGTGACCGGGGTCAAGCCGTTGGTGACCAGGGTCAATCCACGGGTGAGCGGGGTCAGACGGTTGGTGACCGCGGTCAGGAGGCCGATCACCGGAGCCAGGGGCCTGTTGAGCGTGGTCAAGCCGGCAAGGCTGGGCAGGGCCGGCAACGGCAGCGGCGGCAGACGCTCTGCAGATGCCTGAAAGGATGCACAGATCAGCACGGCACCAGCGAGCAGCTTCAGCTTCTTCATAAAGTTGTTTCCTAGGTAAGTAACTTGACTAACGGTTCTTCGCAAACCACGAATTTCAGCCATTTTAAAATACGATATCCAGGTTGCATTCGCAAATTTTCTGAGGCAGCTGCTTCACGCAGTTGCCGTGGTGCGAGCTCCAGCACCATGTTGCCGTTAAAATTTAGTAAGAACTTGGGAGCGTCGTGCCTTGCAGTCGTCTGATTGAATGCAGTTTGCTGCTTGTTTGAGGGTAGTTGCCAGCATTTCCTCCCTCCGCGTTGCTGAGGCGTCATGAACGCCTGGCACACGATTTTCCCGCGACCTGAGTCGATCATCGCCCAAGCCGGGCGGCATGCTTTGCGGTGCCTTACCGGCGTTCTTCATCTTCGATGTTCGTGTGCGCACGGTGTTCTGAAGTGCGCCGGTGGCACCAGCAGTGGCGGGTGAGGTGCTGGCTTTGTGCGGCGGCTTTTTCTGATTCGCGTCGACTTGGTGTCGACTTGGTAGCTAAGTATGGCATCCGGTTGCGTCTGGTTCGAGGGGGCCCTGGTCGGGGCGCGTCGCCGATCTGTTACGCATGGCAGCCCGGCGACAGTCCCCGGGTGGACGGGTCCTGGGCGGAGCTGACACCGCCGTGCTCGTTGTGCGCCATTGGCGTGACCGCAAATCCAGCAAACGATCTTTCTGAATTCCAGACGTCCGGGCGCGCATTTCGCATGCCTTTCAATCCGCCGTGCTGCAGAGCCTTCCCGACGACCTGCGGCATGGGTCAGTTGGCGGAAATGCTCAGGCGATCAGACCCCGAGCAAAGCGCTCGGGCTCACAGCGTGTAACGAATGTCGGAGGTTTTCGGCGGCACTTCGAAACGAAAACTGTGCGATACCTTCGCCCCTCCCGGTGTGAATCCTGGCCTGACCCGGGGTCTGGCTTTTGGCCATCGCAGAATGTCGCCGCGGGCGCTCGGCGGTTCATGCGCCGGAAGCTTCACCGTGCAAGTTCCACTATGGATTGCCGGGACCCTCCAATTCCTGCTGCCTCCCGCAAGAGCCGGGGTTTTCCTCAGCGCCGGCGGTGTGCCGGACTGGAGCTGGATCTGCCGACATGCCCATAATGCGCGGCCTGATCGCGTGTCGCGCCTATCGCCTGACGCGATTGCGCAACGAGTAAGGAACAATCCCGCCGGACTGGAAGCGTCAGTCCACCCGCCTCGGGCACGGCATGCCTGGGAAGCTGATCCATCGATATCATGCGCCTGAACGTCAAGCTGTTTGTCCGGAGGACATCGTCTGCGTCGACATCGCCGCCGATTCCGTCGCCGATGAAGGCGGCTGTTGCCGTCGGCCTCGGTCTGGTCCTGGCCTGCGCTGCCCAGGCAGCGCAGGTCCGGCCCGAGATAGAGGTCCTGGTTTCGGGCGGCGCCCACCAAGCGCTGTTCGCCCTGGATTTCGAAGGTCAGCGAGGCATCGCGGTGGGTGAGCGCGGCGAGGCTCAGATCACCAGGGATGGCGGCAAGACCTGGAAGTCTGAACAACTTCCGACCTCGGTGGCGCTGTTGGGTATCGACACCGAATCCGGGCGAACACTGGCCGTTGGGCAGAGCGGAACAGTGATTTTCAAGAAGGGAGACAGTCCTTGGGAGCCGGTGAACTCTGGGACCGAAAGGCGCCTGTTTTCCGTCAGCACCAATGCCGCCGGCCTGAGCGTGGCAGTCGGTGAGTTCGGCACCATCCAGCTTTCCGATGATGGCGGTCGCAACTGGCGCAGCCTGAAGTTGGACTGGATGGATTTCGGAACCGATGGTGGGGCGGAGCCGCATCTGTACGCGGTGCATGTCGGGGCCGATGGCGCCGTGACTGCCGTCGGCGAGTTCGGCCTGATCATGCATTCGGCCGACCATGGCCTGAACTGGACCGTGCAGAGTCGAGGTGTGCCCTCGCTGTTCGACGTCCAGATCCGTGACGACGGGGTCGGATTCGCAGTCGGCCAGGATGGCTACGCACTCAAGACCACTGATCACGGGGTGAACTGGACCCGCCTGGACACCGGCAGCAAGGCCATTCTCAACGGCGTGTATTCCTCGCCGGATGGACATGTGGTTGTCACCGCCATGCGTGAAATGATGGTGAGCAACGACGACGGCGCAACCTGGAGCGCTGTTGAAAGCACCGAGATCTCCACCGTTTGGTACGTTGGCGTGGCTTCGTCCGGTCGGGAAGTATTGGCCGTTGGACAGGCCGGGCGGATCATCCGGATAGGTGGTTAGGGCTCTTGTCCTGGTGGCTTCGAACCGGTTCGATCCCGAAGGTCCAGCGCCGGTAGAAAGCGTCAGCAAGGATGTCGAAAGTCTCGACAGCTGAGCCGAGCTCAGCCGGTCCGCCGGGCCAGCGCTAACAGCAGTGGTTGCAGCATCACGTACAGCGTTCCTGCCAGCAATGGCGCCAGCAGTGCCCAAACCGCCACGCCGTAGAGCGCCACCATTCCATAGTCGATGAAGAACTGCCCGGGTGCTGCCCAGAAGCGGGCGCTGAGTTCGGTGATCGACAGCAGCGGGACCGGGTCGGCGCCGAACAGTTTTTCTCCCGCGCGGTAGAACGGCAACAGCAAAGCGAGCTGGGCCGGGTAGATCAGGTAGTTCACCACCTGGATCACCGGCTGGTTGAGGCGCAGGACGAGGGCGAACAGCGCGCACAGCAGGGTGGTGGCTCCCAGGATCGGCAGGATGCCGATGACGCTGCCGGCAGCCAGGGTCAGCGCGATCTGTTGCGGTGTGATGCCCTGGCGCAACTGCGCCTTGATCGGCGCCACCACGCGGCGCTGCCACCATCGGCTGGCCGGCTGCGGGTGCGGCGCCGCCGGCTTCACGCGGTGCGGCGCAGCAGTAGATCCTTCGCGGTCGGGTTGGGCGGCAGCGACCACAGTTGGATCAGCATGTAGACGCCCATCGCCATGTTTCCGGTGAGCAGGATCGCGACCAGCCAGCCGATTCGCGAAGTCCAGGCCGGCTCCTTGTAGGCCACCCACAGCCAGAACCAGAGGAAACCCCAGTAGGCATCGATCAGGGTGGCGACCAGCCACGGTGTGTTGCCCTCGCCGGGTCGGGTCAGCACGTCCTGGATCGCGGGCACGATGCTGACGTGGCCGGTGGCCCAGATGGACGCGCCGACCAGTGACAGGACCGCTGCCAGCGAGAACAGCGTCAATGCCGCCTTCATTGTTGCGGGGGCCTCAACTCTTGCGCAGGGTGATCTGCATCAGGTCGATACTGCCGGTGCGAAAGCCGCATTCGCAATAGCTCAGGTAGTAGCGCCACATGCGCAGGAAGCGTTCGTCGAACTTGCGGGCCACGGGGTCGCGTGCGGCCAGCACGTTGCGGTGCCAGTGCATCAGGGTGTCGGCGTAATCGCGAGCAAAAAAGCACACGTTCTCGGTGGCCAGGCCGGCCGTGGCGGCGAGGTCCTGGAACAGGCCGGGCGGGCACAGCATGCCGCCCGGAAAGATGTACTTCTGGATGAAGTCGCGCTTGGACCTGTAGTGGTCGAAGATCGCCGGATTGATGGTGATGCCCTGGATGGCGGCGCGACCGCCCGGTTTCAGGGCGCCAGCCATGGCCTTGAAATAGCCCGGCCAGTATTCCTCGCCCACCGCTTCGTACATCTCGATCGACACCACGCGGTCGTAGGTGTCCTGCACGTCGCGGTAGTCGCGCAGTTCAAAGGTGACGCGGTCTGCCACGCCGGCGCGGGCGGCGCGCAGGCGGGCTTCGGTCATCTGTTCGCGCGACAGCGTGATCGAGTGCACCCGGCAGCCGGTATGGGATGCGGCATGGATGGCAAAGCCGCCCCAACCCGAGCCGATCTCCAGCAGGTGATGTTCCGGCCGCAGGTCGAGCCGTTCGAGCATCAGCTTGAACTTGTTGAGTTGCGCGTCCTGCAGGGTCTGGGTGGGCTCGATGAACATGGCGCTGGAGTAGGCCATGGTTTCGTCCAGCCACATCTTGTAGAACTCGTTGCCGAGGTCGTAGTGGTGTTCGATGTTCCTGCGCGCGGTCTGCCGGGTGTTGGCCTTGCTCCGGTGTCGCCAGTAGCCGTACAGCCGGCCGATCCAGTTCTTTTCGAAC
>JAJFJX010000093.1 GCA_021773655.1 Panacagrimonas sp. | reverse complement strand
GCCATGACGCCGGCCAGTTCGCTTTCTGAATCGCTGGCGGTGAGCAGGCCGGCGTTGAAGCCCATGTAGCCGCCGGGCAGGGCAAAGGCGTTGATGCGCGGGTCCTTGACCACGAACAGTTCCAGGTGCTCGGGGTTGGTGCCGCTGGCAGCCGCCAGGCGCCAGCCCATGGCGGTCAGGTACTCGGTGAGCTGGGGGTCTTCGAGCAGGTACTCGTAGGCATACAGCTGCGCCACCACCTGTGCGCCCAGACGGGCCTCCTCGGCCGGCGTCAGTGCCGAATCGGCCGGGTCACCGATCTGCGGCAGGTTGAGATCACGCGGCAGCGCAATGGCGGGGTCGACCACCGAGGGGCGCAGTGTGACCGACTCGGTCTGCGCACGTGCCGCCGCCCAGCTGCCGGTCAGCAGGCCGGTCATCACCATCAGGACGAGGATTCGGCGCATGTTCGGGGTCGGCACGAAGCGGTTTTCAGTGTACGCGCTTGGAGCCTGCGGGTTGAATTTGGTTCAGGCGGGATTCCAGGCCCGATGTTTCAGGCGCAATGGCCGCCATCGACGGTCAGGGTGGTGCCGGTGACGTAGCTGGCGGCATCGCTGGCCAGGTACAGGATGGCCGGCGCGATCTCCGCCGGCTGCGCCACCCGCTGCATCGGAACCTGCTGCAGGAATCTGTCGAGCACGGCCTGGTCGCGGGTCAGCGCCGCGGCGAAACGGGTGTCGGTCAGGCCCGGCAGCACCGCGTTGGCCCGCACGCCCCAGGGCGCGCATTCTCTGGCGAAGGCGCGAGTCATGTTGATCACCGCTGCCTTGGTGACCGAATAGATGCCCCGGAACATGCCCGGGCTCAGCCCGTTGATGCTGGCGACGTTGACGATGGCGCCGCCACCCTGGCCGCGCATCATCCGGGCGGCCAGGGTGCAGAGCTGGAAGCAGCCCTTGATGTTCACCTGCAGAGTCTTGTCGATCATGCCCGGATCGGTGTCGGTGATGTGTCCGAAATGGGGGTTGGTGGCGGCATTGTTGACCAGAATGTCGAGCCGGCCGTGTTCGCTGGCGATGCGCTGGACCAGGTGCTCCAGCGCGCCCGGGTCGCCCTGGTGTGCGGCGATGGCGGTGGCGTGGCCGCCGGCAGCGACGATCTGCGCGGCGATCCGGTCGAGGTCGTCCTGCTTGCGGCTGGCCAGCACCACGTGGGCTCCCTGTTCGGCGAGAAGGCGGGCGGTGGCCTCGCCGATGCCGCGGGATGCGCCGGTGACCAGCGCGACGCGTTCATTGAGATCGAACAGGCGGGTCGGCATGGCGTTCTCCTTGGGCCGTGAAAGGATCAAAACCAGCGGCCCGACGAATCGCGCGCCACTGCGGCAACCGAGGCAGTGCCCGCAGCCGCTGCCTCGGCGAGGTCGGCGCCTCAGGCGATGGCGGTTCAGGGAATGAAGACCGGCCCCGCCGAGGACGCCGAGATGGCGCGCTCGTTCTTGTCCTGGAGTCCTTCGCCGACGACCACGGTATAGAACCCGGGATCGGCGCTGAACAACAGCATCTTCGGGTTGGCTGCCACCTGCCAGCGACCGTTGACGGCCTTGCCGGACGGGGTCCTGACCTTGATGTGGGCGTTGGCGCTGTCGGGATTGGCGAACTCGCCGTCGAACAGCAGCGCGATGGCCTTGGTGAACGAGGCCCCGCCAGCGTAGACCAGATTGAGCTTGCCGCTCTGCGCCGGCGGCCACCAGGCCGCCTTCAGGTCCAGCGGGGCGGTGTGCAACTTCGGTGGCGCCTTGGGCTGGGGCTTGGCAGGGGCCACCGGCGCGGGCCTGGGCCTTGGAGCCGGCTTCGGCGCCGATCCTGCAGGCGGCGGCTCGGGTGCGGTGGCCGTTTCGCTTTCGGTGGGCGCCGCCGGCGCGGATGTTGCCTCGGGCGGCGCAGCAGCCGCGGGTTCGGGGGTGTCGGTGGAATCGACACCGGCCTGCTCCTGGCCAAGGGCGGGGCTTTCCATTGCATCGCCGTCGGCGACTTCGGTGTCGGCGACTTCGGTGTCGGCGGGTGCCATCGCCGCCGACGCGTCGGCCGTCATGCTGTCGGCCCCGGTGGAGGTGTCGCCTTCGGAAGGGGTCGTGGGCTGGCTTTGGGAGTCGGTGCCGGAGTCTTCGTTCGCCGGGCCGACTGCCGCGGCCGGCTCGCCGGCGGCCGGCATCGAGGCTGCGGTGCTTTGAACCCGTATACAACTGCCGCCGGACGCCACGGGCGCCAGATCGTCGGAGTGCGGATCGTCACTGGAGGTTGCAGCAGCGACAGGTGCATCGGGGAGGTCGGCCTGCGCGAGCTCGACGGCCTGCGGAGACACCTTGGTGATCGAGCTCGAGAACACGGATTCGACGCTGATGCCCTCCGGATGGCCTTCTTCGGCTTGCCGGATCGGGGCCATCAGCGACAGGCTGATCGACGTGACCAAGGCCATGCCGATCATGGCGGCGGTCAGTACCCACGTCTTTGCGTTCATAGCCCCTCTTCGTCAATAACGTTCGTTATTGTCGCTGCAGCAGGGTTGCTGCAGAGCCCGGCGCGGCGCGTCCTCGTGCAAACGACATTGCGTCTGCATTGCGTCTGTAATTTTTGTAACGCAACGGCCACGAACTATCCCGCAGGGGCTGGGCGGCCGTCAATGCGCGTCGCTGTCGCCAGTGCCCATCCGGAATGGCAGTTCTACTCTGGCGTGCTGCGCATGATCGTGGGGCCGCCATCATGCTGTTCAGGCGCCGTGTCGGGTGTATCGATGAACGTGATGAATGCATCGATGCACGTATCACTGCACGTTCGATCAAGCGAGTCCGCACCCGTCGGTTTCCGGGCGCCCACTCAATACCCTCCATTCAAGGGACCAACATGAGCGATCACTATCTCGAGTTCACCCATTCGGCTTTCGGCAGGCAACTGGCAGCGTTGATGGGCCTGCCTGCGCCGCCGCGCCTGCGCCGCGCCACCGGCGGCTACGACGATCAACCCTTGGCCACGCGCGCGGTGCTGGTCGGCGGGTCCGAACAGGCGCAGATGGCCGAAGCGATGCTCGGCGCCCTGTCCGGGATGGGCGCGGACCTCTACCTGGCCCCCGATCACTGCGGGCTGGCTCCGGTCAAGGCCGCGGCCGCCAGCCGGGGAGAGGCGCTGAAAGGCGAGCCGTTGGGCGAGCGCTTCTCGCCGCATGCGCTGGTGTTCGACGCCAGCGGCATCGATTCGGTGCCGGCCCTGCGCAGTCTCTACGAGTTCCTGCAGCCGCGCATTGCCCGCCTGCCGGCCCACGGGCGCGTGCTGCTGTTGTCGCGGGCGCCAAGCAGTCTGAGCGAGGTCGGTCCGCACACGGCGTCGATGGCGCTGCGCGGATTCATCCGCTCGCTGGCCAAGGAGATCGGACGCAAGGGTTCGACGGCCAACCTGGTCGAGGTGGCGACCGGCGGCGAGCCGGCCGTGGCCGGTGCGCTGCGCTTTCTGCTGACCGAGCATGCCGCCTTCATCACCGGGCAGACATTGGGCATCGGCGTGCCCGATGCGGTGCCGACGCACTGGGGCCAGAGCCTGTTCGGCAGGCGCGCGCTGGTCACGGGGGCGGCGCGTGGTATCGGTGCCGCGATCGCCCAGACGCTGGCGCGTGAGGGCGCCCAGGTGATCGGTGTCGACCGCCCCCAGGAAGAGGGCGCGCTGGGCGAGTCGATGAGCCGTGTGGGCGGCCGCGGGCTGGCGCTGGACGTCACCGCCGCAGACGCCGCCGAGCGCATCGTGTCGGAATGCGGGCCGCTGGACGTGGTGGTGCACAACGCCGGCGTGACGCGCGACAAGATGCTGCGCAACATGGCGCCGCACCTGTGGGACACGGTGCTGGACATCAATCTGGGCGCCATCATTCGCATCAACGAGCGGCTGCTCGCCGACGGCCTGGCCGAAGGGGCGCGGATGGTGTGCATTTCTTCGATCGGCGGCATCGCCGGCAATGCCGGTCAGACCAACTACGCCACGACCAAGGCCGGCGTGATCGGCTATGCCGAGGCGCTGGCCCCGGAAATGGCGCGCCGGGGCGGGGCCATCAATGCGGTGGCGCCCGGCTTCATCGAGACCGCGATGACTGCGGCCATGCCGGTGATGCCTCGCGAGATCGGCCGGCGCCTGAGCGCTCTGGCACAGGGCGGCCTGCCGGCGGATATTGCCGAGGCGGTGACGTTTCTCGCCTCTGGGCTGTCGGCCGGCATCAACGGCCAGACCTTGCGCGTGTGCGGGCAGAATTTTGTCGGCGCCTGATTGCGGTCGCGGCGACCGACGGTGCCGAGGGGCTTCCACAGGGTCGGTAGCCGACCCCGCGTTTTGCGCATCTGCCCTACCATGTCGGTCTGATCCGTCCCGAGTTCTCGAACCCTGCCCATGAGCGAGCTGCAGCGCATCGCCGAGGCGCGGCTGCCCACGCCGTTCGCCCTGTTCAACGTCACGGTGTTCGGCACCTCCGACGGCAAGGAGCACGTGGTGATCTCTCTGGGCGACCTGGTCGACCCCGAGCCGCCGCTGGTCCGTGTGCATTCCGAGTGTCTGACCGGTGATGCGCTGTTTTCGCTGCGCTGCGACTGCGGCTTCCAGCTCCACGCTGCGCTGACGGCAATCGCCGCGGCGGGACGCGGGGTGGTGCTCTACCTGCGCCAGGAAGGTCGCGGCATCGGCCTGGGCAACAAGATCCGCGCCTACGCGCTGCAGGACACCGGCAGCGACACCGTGGAGGCCAACCACCAGCTCGGATTCCCCGCCGACGCGCGAGAGTACGGCCTGGCGGTGGAACTGCTGCGCAGCCTGGGGCTGCACCGCGTGCGTCTGATGACCAACAACCCGCGCAAGCTCGATGCACTGATGCGCGACGGCATCGAGGTGGTCGAGCGCGTTCCGGTGGAATCGGGACGCAACCCTCACAACGAGGCCTACCTGCGCGCCAAGGCCGACAAACTGGGTCATTGGCTCAGCCTGCCGTGAGTCG
Organism: Panacagrimonas sp.; assembly: GCA_021773655.1. Taxonomy (GTDB): domain Bacteria; phylum Pseudomonadota; class Gammaproteobacteria; order Nevskiales; family Nevskiaceae; genus Panacagrimonas. The sequence goes on along the minus strand of JAJFJX010000093.1, from coordinate 2,401 downwards.
TCCGCCCAAGACGCCGCCCGAGCCGGCACCGCCGCCCGCGGACGCCCTGCCGGCGGCGTCTGCTGAAAAGGAGGCCCGGCCCGGCGTATTGCGTGAACTCGGCCGTTACTCGGTGTCCACCTGGCGCCTGACGCGCGGCTTCGGCAGCCTGCTGCGCCTGGTCGGCAGCGAGCAGGACGTCACCCGCGACGACCTGGCCGTGGCCATCGACCAGGCCGTGGAAGGCGTCTACCGCCACCCGCTGATGCAGGGCGCCGGCCGGCTCACCACTTACCTGCGCGCACGACACCTGATTCCCAACGAGCAGTCCACCGAGGAACTGCTGCGCTACGTGGTCGATCAGGTGCTCTCGCGCAGCCCGGTTGCGGTGCCCGAGGCGCTGGTGCAGGAGTTCTGGAATTTCTTCGACGAGCTGTTTTCGTCGCCGGAGCTCAAGGGCCTGGGCGAGCTGACGGTGGACATGGTGCGGCTGGTGCTGCGCACCTACGAGCCGATCCTGGTCGAGGTCATCAACGTACTCAAGGCCGGTCGGCGCTTCAACGAATGGCAGGTGCGCGAAGTGCTGCGCCGTGCCGGCATCGTGCGACAGGACCTGATCATCATGCGCCGGCAGATCAAGGCCCTGCGCTACATCCGGCCGTTCTTCCAGGCCGATCCGAAGGACTTCCCGGCGCAGGCGCAGATCGTGGCGCGCATGGTCGGCGAATTCGGTCCGCTCTTCGTCAAGATGGCGCAGGTCGCAGCGGCCAATTCGGACTTCCTGCCGGAACAGATCGCGCGCGAACTGGCGGTGTTCCACGAGGACGTGCCGCCGATGAGCGAAGAAGAGGTGCTGGAAGCCTTCCAGGAATGCTACGGGAAGTCGCCGCACCAGTTGTTCCTGGATTTCAATCCTGCGCAGCCGGTCAAGTCGGGTTCGATCGGCAGTGTCTATCTCGCCAAGAAGCCATTCGTCGAGGACGGGCGCGAGTTTCTCCGACCGGTGGTGATCAAGGTCGGCCGCCACAACATCGACCGCGAATTCGCCATCGGCAAGATGGTGCTGGGCCTGGCGATCATGTCCACCCAGTACTGGGCGCCGCACTCCAAGCTCACGCCGTTTCTGCGTGCGATGCAGGAGCAGGTCGACGAGTTCGTCGCCGGCTTCGTCGAGGAGCTCGACTTCGAGTCCGAGGCGCAGAACCATCTTCGCTTCTACGAGCGCAGCCGCAACACGCGGCAGTGGCACGTGCCTGAGCTGTATGCCCACTCGCACCGCATCCTGGAGATGGAATACCTGTCCGACGCCGCCAGCCTGACTCGCGCGCTGGCGCGCATGGGCACGCGCGAGCGACGTCGCTTCCAGGCGCAGGTCGCCGAGCGCCTGACCTACGCGGTGCTGCAACATCTATTCGTCTACAACGAGGTCCATGGCGACCTGCATCCAGGCAACGTCATGGTGGGTTCCGACGGGCGCCTGCACCTGATCGACTGGGGCAACGTGGTGGCGCTGGAAGGCAAGCTCGGTCCGGTTTGGGACTACCTGGTCGCGGTACTGCTGGCCGACACCACGCTGATCGCAGACTGCCTGATCCTCATGTCGACCCAGCCCGAGGAGAACGCTCGCCGCCGTCCGCAACTCGAAGCCGTACTGGACGAGACATTGATGAAGAAGGGCGTCACGCCGCTGAACGCGCGCAATTTCCTGTTCGAGCTGCGGCGCGGCGGCATCGAGGGGCTGAATCGGCGTGGCCAGACCGTGCTTCACCTGATGTCCAACACCCAGCAGACCGGGGTGGTGCTCAGGCGCGATTACCTGCACCTGTCGCGTGCGTTGTTTGCGGCGGCGAGCTCGTTCGGCTCGCTCTACGAGCACACCTCCAGGCGCCTGCTGGCGCAGGACATGTTCAGATCGGTGCTCCGCCTGCCGCTGAATGCGACCCAGGACCTTCTCCACCGGCAGGCCACGTCCTGGCGGGCGCGGGTGGCGCGTGCGCTGCCCCTGCCGGGCTTTCTGCGCGAGCGCCTGGTCCCGCCGCCACCGCCGCAGCCCAAGCACATCACGCGTGCGCGACCCGCGCCCATCATCATTCCGCCGGATCTGCGCGATCCGGCCAAGCTCACCTGAGGCCGCTCCCGCGACCGCCGCTCTCGCCTGGCTGCGCGATCCGGCATCCGGCTGCAGCGCCCCGGCCACTGACGGATTCCGATCATGCTCTACCCGCTGGCGCGTCGCGCCCTGTTCTCGCTCGACGCCGAGACCGCCCACGAACTGACCCTGCGCGCCTTTCGTCATTTTCCGCGACTGTCCACGGCCCCCTTCACTGGCGCCGCGGTGGCCGATCCGGTGGACCTGATGGGGCTGCGTTTCGCCAACCGGGTGGGCCTGTCCGCCGGACTGGACAAGAACGGCGAGTGCCTG
>JAJFJX010000092.1 GCA_021773655.1 Panacagrimonas sp. | reverse complement strand
CAACAGCGGCACCGCGCTGCTCACCGTCTCCATCACCGGCACCAACGACACCCCGATGGCGGTGGCCAACACCCGCACCATGAACGAGGGCGGCGCGCCGCTCACCGGCGCGGGCGCCAACAATGTGCTGGTCAACGACATGGACCCGGACGGCCCGGCTGCCAACGGCGATCCGCTGGTGCTGAGCGTGTCTCAGGTCAACGGGGTTGCCGGCAATGTCGGTGTCGGCGTGGCCGGCACCTACGGAACCCTGAACCTGGCCGCCACCGGCAACTACACCTACACCCTGGGTGCCGCTGCCGAGGCACTCGATGTCGGCGAGGTGGTGACCGAAACCTTCACCTACGTGGCGATGGATGACTTCGGCGCCGAGTCCGGCCCGGCCAACCTCAGCATCACCATCACCGGCCTCGCCGACCCGACCGTGTTCGCCGCGGCCACCCGCACCGTGAACGTGGGCGAGAACCAGACCACGGTCACCACCGTGGTGGCGACGGATGCGGACATGGAGCCGCTCACCTACACCATCACCGGCGGGGCGGACCAGGGCTTCTTCAACCTCGACCCGATGACCGGCGCGCTGACCTTCATCACCCCGCGCGACTTCGAGACGCCGCAGGATGCCGGCGCCAACAACGGCTACGTGGTGCAGGTCTCGGCAGACGATCTCACCGACACATTGGGTGCGGTCACGCAAACCATCACCGTCAACGTGCAGAACGTCAACGAGGCGCCAACGGTCGCCAACCTGCTGCTGGATCAGGGCGTCGACATCGGCGAGCCGCTGAACTACCAGTTCCCGACCCTCGGCGCGGTGGGCGCCATCTTTGCCGACCAGGACGCCGGCGACATGCTCACCTACACCGCCGCCCTGGCCGGCGGCGGCGCGCTGCCGGCCTTCCTCAGCTTCAACGCCGCCACCCGCACCTTCACCGGCACGCCGACCCAGGCCGAAGCCGGCATGAACTTCGACATCGTGGTCACCGCCACCGACACCGGCGGCCTGACCGCCGCGGACACCTTCCGCATCGGCGTGGGCGCCAACAACCCGCCCACCGTGGCCATGCCGCTGCTGGACCAGAATGCCACCGAGAACCAGCCCTTCAATTACCAGTTCGACGCCAACAGCTTTGCCGACGTCGACACGGGTGATCAGCCCAACCTCGCCTACACCGCGACCCTCGCCGACGGCTCACCCCGCCCAGCCTGGCTGCTGTTCGATCCTTCCACCCGCACCTTCGGCGGCACCCCCGGTGACGACGACGTCGACACCCTGATGATCCGCGTCATCGCCACCGACCCGGGCGGCCTGTCGATCTCAGACGTGTTCAATCTGGCGGTGGCCAACGTCGACGACAACCCCACCGCCCAACCCGACACCGGCAGCGTGATCGAAGCCGGCGTCGTCGACAACATGGACGACCCCGGCACGCCGATGGACAGCGGCAACGTGCTGGACAACGACGAAGACCCAGACCTCGCCAACCCGGTACCAGACGTTCTGGTGGTCAATCAAATCATGTTTTCTGGCGGCGGCAACATCGCCGTACCCGCGATGGGCACGGCCGAAAGCGTCGGCAACTTTGGCCGACTGACCATCGGATCCGACGGCGAGTGGTCCTACGCGCTCGATAACGGCACTGCCAACATGCTGGCCCAGGGCCAAACGGTCGATGAGGTCTTCACCTACCGCATCAGCGACGGCGCCGGCCCGCCGTCGACTTCCACTCTGACCATCACCGTCACCGGCACCAACGACGCCCCCGAGGTCACGGACCTGACCACCACCAACAACAACTTCTCGTTCACCGCCACCGACGTCGATTCGGCCGCCGCCATAACGGCGCTGTACACCGGCAGCCTCACTCTGCCCAATCCGCTGGCCAACGACGGCAACCCCACCACGCAGATGGTCGCCGCGCAGGCCACGCCGACCAACGCCATCTACCGGGTGTCCGATGGCACCGTCGAAACCGACGTGGCGCGGCTGATTCTGGGCACCGCAACCGCCGCCGCCGGCATGGGCGCGTTCGACGAAACCCTGGACGCCACCGCGTCCGCCGTCGGCAGCATCCTGTACGGCTTCGGTGGCCAGGACAGCCTGCTCGGCAGCCCCCAGGACGACTTCCTGTACGGCAATGCGGGCGATGATCGACTTCGCGGCGGTGCAGGCGACGACCTGATCCACGGCGGCGCCGGCGACAACAATGTTGCCGGCGGCCCCGGCAACGACACCATCGACGTCTCCGCCGGCAACGACACCATCGTCTACGAAGCGAACGCCCTGACCGGCAATGGACAGGACACCGTCACCGGTTTCGATGGCGACACTGCCGGCGGGCAGGACCTGTTCGATCTGGTCGCGCTGCTGGAAACGCTGGCCGGCGACAACGCCAACGACTTCAACGTCGTCGACAACGGTGGCGGCATGTTCGAGCTGCGCGTCGACACCACCGACGACGGCACCTTCGACTACCTGCTGGCCAGGGTGCAGGGCACCGCGTTCGACGCCACCGACGTCATGTTCGCCGTGTAGCAGGCGTAGCCCGGGTGCAACCCGGGTCTGCTCACCTCGATTCAGACCGAAATCCCGGGCTTCGCCCGGGCTACGGGCCTGACGCGAGGGTTGCGCCACATCACGACCGATACAACCCCGGGCTGCGCCCGGGCTACGGGTAGAGGTGCCGCGGGGGCCGTCGCGCATTAACCTTGGTGGCGCCATGGTGCGCTACCGCCGCAGCCGGATCGCCAATGCGCCGTATTTCCTGACGGTGACCTTGCGCGACCGGCGATCAACCTTCCTGACCGATCACATCGCGCTGCTGCGTGCGGCGTTCCGGGAAACCGCTCACTCGCATCCGTTCGACATCGACGCGGTGGTGGTGCTGCCGGAACATTTCCATCTGCTGTGTTCACTGCCGGTGGACGATGCCGACTTCTCCACCCGTGTGCGCCTGATCAAACGTCATTTCACCCGGGCGCTGGTCGAACAAGGGGTACTGAATCCCGGCCAGCGCGATGCGCGGCGCGGTGAGTACGGCCTGTGGCAACGCCGGTTCCGGGAACACACCATCGGCGACGAACAGGATTACGCGCGACACGTGGACTACATCCACTACAACCCGGTCAAGCACGGACTGGTGCGCGCCGTGGGTGCCTGGCCGCATTCCTCATTCCACCGCTTCGTACGGCAAGGGCTGTTGCCGCCAGACTGGGGCGGCACCATGCCGGCACAACCCGAACTCCATCAGTGGGGCGAACCGTAGCCCGGGCGCAGCCCGGGGGCGCGCCACATCACGACCGTCACAACCCCGGGCTGCGCCCGGGCTACGGGATCGAGCAAGTAGCAGGCGCAGCCCGGGTGCAAACCAGGTTTCCGCCTCACATCGAGACAGTGCCCGGGGTTTCACCCGGGCCGTCACCGAGTCCCCACCCAGCAAGACTCGTTTCCATGAAAGAAATGCTTTCACGCATCCGGATCGACTCGGCGGTCTGCCACGGCGAGCCGGTTCTGCGCGGGCCGCGCTACCCAGTTGAAAACGTGCTGGAGTGGCTCAGCGCCGGCATGATCGCGGAGCAGATCCTGGCCGATTATCCGGATCTTGAAGCCGACGACATCCTGGCCGCACTCGCTTTTGCAGCACGCCTGACGAAAATCAAGCGGCAGGAAGATCTGGCGGCATGAGGTTTCTGGTTGACGCGCAACTTCCGCGCGCGTTTGCCGCATGGCTGAGTCAACAAGGCCACGATGCCCTCACCGTCGGCGCACAGATCGAACCCATCCTGCGCGACGCCCAGGTCATCACCCTGGCCGGCATCCGCGTGCTCGATGTGCACGGCACCATCGTCGCCACCACCGGCGGCGATCCGGGGCTGTCGATGGCGGCGCTGCCGGAGGCGCAGCATGCGCTGGCCGGCGAATACCTGAGCCTGATGCGCCAGCGCGGCACCCAGCGTCCGTCGCCGCCGCTGGATTCGATTTCGCGCGGGTCCCGCATCCGCGTGGCGGTGGCGGTGGCGGTGGCGGTACCGATCCCGGTCGGTGATCGCGTCATCGGCGCCGCCACTCTGCTGCGTACGCCGGGCAACATCTGGCAGGCGCTGTGCGGAAAGCGTCGCGAGCTGGCCTGGGCCGGCGCCGCCCTGCTGCTGACGGTGCTGGGCCTGTCTCTGCTCACGGCGGTCACCATCGGCGGGCCGGTACGCGCGGTGACCCGCCAGGCGCGGCGCGCGGCGCGCGGCAAATCTGGTGCGGTGGTGCCACTCAAGCATCCAGGGACGCGGGACATCGCCGAGTTGTCGCACAACGTGGCGGCGATGGCGCGCACCCTGGAAGAACGCGCACGCTACATTCGCGATTTCGCCGCCCATGTATCGCACGAGTTCAAGACGCCACTGGCCGCCATCCTCGGCACCGTGGAACTGCTGCGCGATCACGCCGCCACCATGAACCCGGAAGAGCGCGAACGGTTTCTGGCCCTGCTGGAGTCCGACGCAGAACGCTGAACCGGCTGGTCAGCCGCCTGCTCGAACTGGCGCGCGCCGACATGGCCAGGCCGGGCGCTGAATCCGTCATCACCGCGCTGAGTCCGCTGCTGCTGGCGCTGGCCCAGCGCTACCGCGCGCGCGGCCTGGCGGTGGGCCTGCAGCTCCCGTCAACGGACCTGCACGCCGCCCTCGACGCCGAGACGCTGGACGCCATGTTCAGCACCGTGCTCGACAACGCCGGCCAGCACGGCGGTACCGACACCCGCGTTGCGCTGTGTCTGCATGCACACGGCGGCGAGGTGGCGATCAATGTCATCGGCAAGGGCAAGGGCAAGGGCAAGGGCAAGGGCATATCCGAGCACGACGCGGCGCGCGTGTTCGAGCCTTTCTTCACCACCACACGCGACAGCGGGCACACCGGCGTGGGTTTATCCATCGTGCGCTCGCTGCTGCTGGCGCATGGCGGCCATACCGCGTTGCAGCCCAGCGCGATCGGCGCGCATTTCCGTACCGGCCTGCGGTGGGCGGAGCCTTCGCAGTAGCGCGTTGATCGGCGGACGATCCCGGGTTTCACCCGGGCTACTTTTCACCCCAGACCAGTAGCCCGGGTGCAACCCGGGGCAGCCCGCTGAGAAAACCCGGGCTGTGCCCGGGCTACGAGTGCTGCCCAGCCTCCCGAGGCGAGGCGCGACTGCGCCCACGCGACGTTTGGCGTCCACGCCCTCACAATTGCGCCATGAAACCCACACCCCGTTCGGCCGCTGCACTGGCGGTGGCCGCCGTCTTGTCCGGCCGCAGTCTGGACGACGCCCTGCCGCCGCTGGAAGGCGGACTTTTGCCCGGCGACCGCAGCCTGTTGCGCGCGCTGGCCTACGGCACCCTGCGCGATCACGGCCGGCTGTCGGCGCTGGCGCAGCGCATGCTCAAGTCGTCCCTGCAGGCCGACACGCTGATCTGCGCGCTGATCGAGGTGGGGCTGTTCCAGTTGCGCTCGCTACGGGTCTCGCCGCACGCCGCGGTCAACGAGACCGTGCTGGCCTGCGAGATTCTCGGGCGTACCGAGCGCAAGCCGTTGCTCAATGCCTTGCTGCGACGCTTTCAGCGCGAGCAGGAATCGCTGGAAGCAGCAGTCGCCGGCGATCCGACCGCGCAGTATTCGCATCCGTCCTGGCTGATCGAAACGCTGCAGCGCGACTGGCCGGAGCACTGGCAGTCGGTGCTGGAGCGCAACAACGAACAGGCGCCGATGAGCTTGCGGGTCAACCGGCGTCGGCAGGACCGTGACGCCTACTGCGCCGCCCTGGCCGCCGCCGGCTTGGCCGCACACCCCGTGGAGGCCGCGCCCGACGCGCTGGTGCTGGAGCATCCGACCGCGGTGGAGCGCATTCCCGGATTCATCGAAGGCCGGGTGTCGGTACAGGATGCCTCGGCGCAACTGGCGGTGGATCTGCTGCAACTCGAACCGGGCCTGAAGGTGCTCGACGCCTGCAGCGCGCCGGGTGGCAAGACCGCACATCTGCTGGAGCGGGCCGATGTGGAGGTGCTGGCGGTGGATCACGACGCCCAGCGCCTGGGCAAGGTCCGCGACACGCTGCGCCGGCTGGACCTGAAGGCCGAACTGCTGGCGCGCGACGCCGCGCTGCTGAAGGATCGCTGGGGCGGCGCGCCGTTCGACCGCATCCTGCTCGATGCGCCGTGCTCCGGAACCGGCGTGATCCGGCGCCATCCGGACATCAAGTGGCTGCGTCGCGCCGACGACATTCCGCGCATGGCCGACGCGCAGTTGCGTCTGCTGTTCGCGCTGTGGCCGCTGCTGGCGCCCGGCGGGCGCATGGTGTTTGCCACCTGCTCGGTGCTGGCCGCCGAAGGCGAACACGTGGTGCGGCAGTTCTTCATGCAGCAGGCCGACGCCAAGCACGAGACCATCGACGCGAGCTGGGGCGAGGCGAGGCGCTTCGGGCGGCGCATCGCGCCCGGTGGCGACTTCGACGGCTTCTACTACGCCTGCCTGCGCAAGAACCGCCGACCGGCTTCGGGCTGAGTCTTTGGCGGGTCTTCGACCCCTCATTGCGCTCGGCCGCATTCCGATCCGGACTCCAGGCCCGACAACGACTGCACGCCCATGTCCTGGGCTTGCCAGCGAGCGCCGACAGTGTCGTGAGCCTCGCCCCCGGATTCCTCTCCCAGCATCCGTCGCGTCATTCGGCTCGCGGCCAGCAGGTGCGGACATGTCGGGGCTTATTGCATGCCCCCATGCCCAGGCGTAAGGTGCCCGCGGCCGCAGGCCCCCAACCCACGACGACGTGAAAATCATCATTCTCGGTGCAGGTCAGGTCGGAGCCTCTCTGGCCGAGAACCTGGCAGGCGAAAACAACGACGTCACCGTAGTGGACGACAACGCGACGCTGATCGCGGACCTGCAGGAACGCATAGACATCGGCACCGTGCACGGTTACGGCTCGCATCCCGAGGTGCTGCGCAAGGCCGGCGCCGACGACGCCGAGATGCTGATCGCGGTGACCGAGTCGGACGAGACCAACATGCTCGCCTGCAAGATCGCCTACACGCTGTTCCAGACGCCGACCAAGATTGCGCGGGTGCGCTCGGCCGAGTACCTGACCGAGGAGCGGCTGTTTTCGCAGGACGCGCTGTCGGTAGACATGCACATCTCGCCCGAGCAACTGGTCACCGACTACATCCACCGGCTGATCGAATACCCGGGTGCGCTGCAGGTGGTTGACTTTGCCAATGGCCGGGTGCGGCTGGTGGGCGTCAAGGCCTACTACGGCGGGCCGCTGGTGAGCCGTCAACTGATGGAGCTGCCGCAGCACCTCCCTGGCATCGATGCGCGCGTGGCGGCGATCTACCGGCGCGGCCGGCCGATCATCCCCGAGGGCGACACCATCATCGAGGCCGAAGACGAGGTGTTCTTCGTGGCGGCGACCGAGAACGTGCCGAAGATGATGTCCGAGCTGCGGCGCCTGGACAAACCGGTCAAGCGCGTGATCCTGGCCGGCGGCGGCAACATCGGCCTGCGCCTGGCGCGCGCGCTGGAAGGCTCCAGCGTGCAGGTCAAGGTGGTGGAGCGTTCGCGCGAACGTGCGCGGTTCCTGTCCGAGCAACTCACCCGCTCGACGGTGCTGTGGGGCGATGCAGCCAACGAAAGCCTGCTGACCGAGGAAAACATCGAAGACTGCGACGCCTTCTGTGCGGTGACCAACGACGACGAGGCCAACATTCTCTCTGCGATGCTGGCCAAGCGCCTGGGCGCGCGCAAGGCGCTGAGCCTGATCAACCGCCTGAGCTACGTGGACCTGGTGGAAGGCGGCGCCATCGACATTGCCATATCGCCGCAGCAGGCCACGGTGTCGGCACTGCTGGCGCACGTGCGCCGTGGCGACATGGTGCGCGTGCACAGCCTGCGCCGCGGCGCCGCCGAGGCGATCGAGGCGGTGGTCCACGGGGACCGCAGGTCGAGCAAGGTGGTGGGCCGCCGGCTTGAGGAGATCAACCTGCCGCCGGGCACCACCATCGGCGCGGTGGTGCGCGGTGACCAGGTGCTGATCGCGCATCACGACACCGCGATCGAGCCGGAAGACCACGTGATCCTGTTCATGGTCAACCGCAAGCACACCCGCGATGTTGAAAAGCTGTTCCAGGTGGGTTTCTCATTCATCTGATCCGGCATGACGAGAATCAGCGCGATTTTCCGCGGTCTGCCGATGCGTCGATTCGCCGCCGTGGAGCGCGTGACCGGCGCGCTGCTGATGCTGTTCAGCCTGACCATGCTGCCGCCGATCGCGGTCGATCTGTTCTACGACCAGGGCTCCATGCACGCCTTCTTCGCCACCGGCGGGATCACGCTGGTGACCGGGTTCCTGTTGTGGTGGCCGGTGCGACGGGCCCGCGAAGAACTCAAGATCCGCGACGGTTTCCTGGTCACGGTGATGTTCTGGACGGTGCTGGGCGCCTTCGGGGCGATTCCTCTGTCACTGTCGGACACCCTGTGGAATCACCCCACCGATGCGCTCTACGAGTCGGTCTCGGGCCTGACCACCACCGGCTCCACCACCGTGGCGTCGGGGCTGGACAGCCTGCCCAAGGCGATCAACTTCTATCGCGTGCAGCTTCACTGGCTGGGCGGCATGGGCATCATCGTGCTGGCGGTGGCGATCCTGCCCATGCTGGGCATCGGCGGGATGCAGTTGTTTCGTGCCGAGATCCCCGGCCCGATGAAGAACAACAAGCTCACCCCACGCATCACCGAGACCGCGCGTGTGCTGTGGCTGGTCTACCTGAGCCTGACCGCCACCTGCGGCGTGGTCTACTGGCTGCTCGGCATGGCACCGTTCGACGCGGTGTGCCACGCCATGACCACCCTGGCCACCGGCGGCTTTTCCACCCACGACGCCAGCATCGGCCACTACGACAACGCGGCGCTGGAGTGCGGCGTGATCGTGTTCATGCTGCTGGGCACGATCAACTTCGCCACCCACTTCGGGGTCTGGCGCCAGCGCAGCGTGCTGGCCTACTGGCGCGACGCCGAGTTCCGCGCCTGCCTGGCGGTGATCATCGGCTACAGCGTGCTGGTCAGCATTCCACTGCTGCTGGCACAGACCTACGATGACCCGCTGGACGGCATTCGCAGCGCCGCTTTCCACGTGGTGTCCTACGGCACCAACACCGGCCTGGTCACCACCAATGCCGCGCTGTGGCCGTCCTACGCGCCGATGATGCTGATGCTGTGCGGCTTCATGGTGGGCTGCTCGGGCTCGACCTCGGGCGGGGTCAAGATGGTGCGCCTGATGCTGTTCGTCAAACAGGCCCTGCGCGAAGTGCAGCGCCTGATCCACCCCAACGCGCAACTGCCGATCAAGCTCGGCGGCCGCGTGGTGGACGACTCGGTGGTCTATGCCGTCGGCGGATTCTTTTCGGTGTACATCGGCTTCACCATCCTGCTCAGCTTCGCCATGATGGCCACCGGAATGGACCCGGTGGTGGCGTTCTCGGCGGTCGCCGCCACCATCAACAACATGGGTCCGGGCCTGGGCTCGATCAGTGGCTCGGTGGCGGAAGTCTCCGACATCGGCAAGTGGATCATGATGTTCAGCATGCTGCTCGGCCGCCTGGAGATCTTCACCCTGCTGATCGTGTTCACTCCCGCATTCTGGCGGCGGTGAGAGCCGGACCGGCGCGAGCTGACGCAAGTGCCTTGACTTGGCACTTGCGTGCGCCGGTCCGGCGGGCGGTAGCCCCGGAGCATGCCTGAGCAACGGGACGGTACGTGCACCGACGCCAGTGCCCTGACAGTGCCTTGGCCCGGCACTTGCGTGCGCCGGTCCGGCGGGCGGTAGCCCCGGAGCATGCCTGAGCAACGGGACGGTACGTGCACCGACGCCAGTGCCCTGACAGTGCCTTGACTTGGCACTTGCGTGCGCCGGTCGGGTGAGCGGCAGACCGGGGGCGCCCCGAGACAAAATGCTAAGGTCTTCAGGCGCGTTGCCCGAGTAACCCACGTCTTACAACCCAAGCCCCAGGCCTGCATTCATGTCCGTGTTCACCAAGGTCAGCCACGCCGAACTGCAGGATTTCCTGCGCCAGTACCCGGTCGGCGAGGTGGTCGGCTTCCAGGGCATCGGCGAGGGCGTGGAGAACACCAACTATTTCGTCGATACCGAGGACGGGCGCTGGGTGCTGACCCTGTTCGAGCGCCTCGACCACGACGACCTGCCGTTCTTCCTGGGCCTGATGGAGCACCTGGCCACCCACGGCTTTCCCAGTGCAGCGCCCCTGCACACCAGCGACGGGCGCAGCCTGGTCAGCCTCAACGGCAGGCCAGCGGCGCTGGTGCGTCGCCTGACCGGGCAAAGCGTGCTGTTCCCGAGCATCGCGCAGTGCCGGGCCACCGGCGAGGTGCTGGGCGAGCTGCACCGGATCGCGGCGTCATTCGACGGCAGCGCCGTCAACACGCGCGGCGAGCGCTGGCGCCGACAGACCGCAGCGAGCCTGCGGCCGAAGCTGGACGCCGACACGCGCGCGCTGATCGACGACGAGCTGGCGACTCAGGAGGCATTGGACCCGGCCGCGCTGCCGCAGGGCATCGTTCATGCCGACCTGTTTCGCGACAACGTGCTATTCGTCGACGAGCGCCTGAGCGGCGTCATCGACTTCTACTATGCCTGCACCGACAGCCTGCTCTACGACCTGGCGGTGACCGTCAACGACTGGTGCTTCGATCCGCACGGCACGCTCAACGCGGCGCGCGCCGGCGCCATGATTCAGGCCTACCAGGGTCGACGCCAGACCACCGTCGCCGAACAGGCTGCGTGGAACCTGACATTGCGCGCCGCTGCACTGCGCTTTTATCTTTCGCGGCTCTACGACTGGCATCACCCGCGCGAAGGCGGCATGGTGCACGTCAAGGATCCGGACGCCTATCGCTGCATCCTGGAGTTTCACCGCACCCGGCCGCTGAACCTGGATTGAGCGCCGCTCACCCGGAGCACCCGCACCCGCGCGGCTATTGACCCACCACCGAGTCGGCTAGACTGCCAACGAATCCCGACGCTCGAACAAGAGGTTGCCCATGAAAATGCTCATCGCCGTGATCAAGCCGTTCAAGCTCGACGCCGTCCGCGAGGCCCTGGCCGACATCGGCGTGCAGGGCATGACGGTCACCGAGGTTCGCGGCTTCGGGCGCCAGAAGGGACACACCGAGCTGTATCGCGGCGCCGAGTACACCGTCGACCTGCTGCCCAAGATCAAACTGGAAGTGGCGCTGGCACCGGACATGGTCGAACGCGCCCTGGACGCGATCCAGAAGAGCGCCAAGACCGGCCAGATCGGCGACGGCAAGATCTTCGTCTACGACCTGGACCAGACCGTGCGCATCCGCACCGGCGAGGCCGGCGTCGACGCGGTCTGATCGCGTCCAACAGGAAACGCCCGGCGCAGACCGCAGACAATGCCGCAACGGGCCCGGTAAAAAATCAGGAATGACCCGGACCGGACCGGGTCCGATCGGGAGGGGACTGGAAATGAAGCGTTTGATCGTGGCGGCACTTGCCGCCGCGCCCGGCGTGGCCGGCGCACAGGAAATCGACGGCGGCAACACCGCCTGGATACTCACCTCGTCGGCGCTGGTGCTGTTCATGACCCTGCCCGGCCTGGCGCTGTTCTACGGCGGCCTGGTGCGCGCCAAGAACGTGCTGTCGGTGCTGATGCAGTGCTTCGCCATCTGCTGCGCCACCACGGTGCTGTGGGTGCTGTTCCTGTACAGCCTGGCCTTTGCCGAGGGCGGCCCGCTGATCGGCGGACTGGGCAAGGCCTTCTTTGCCGGTGTGGAAGAAGGCACGGTCAGTGGCAGCATCCCCGAAACCGCGTTCGCGATGTTCCAGCTCACCTTCGCCATCATCACCCCGGCACTGGTGGTGGGCGGGTTCGCCGAACGCATGAAGTTTTCCGCCATGCTGACGTTCTCGGCGCTGTGGTCGATCCTGGTCTACGCCCCGGTCTGCCACTGGGTTTGGGCCGGCGACGGCTGGCTGTTCAATCTGGGCCTGCTCGACTTTGCCGGCGGCACGGTGGTGCACATCACCGCCGGCGTGGCGGCGCTGGTGGCGGCGCTGGTGCTGGGCAAGCGCCAGGGCTTTCCGACCACGCCGATGCTGCCGCACAACATGACCATGACGGTCACCGGCGCGGCCATGCTGTGGGTGGGCTGGTTCGGCTTCAACGGCGGCTCGGCGCTGGCCGCCGACGGCAACGCGGCGATGGCGATCCTGGTCACACACATTTCGGCCGCCGCGGGCGCCACCGCCTGGGCGATCATCGAATGGCTGCGCTACGGCAAGCCCTCGGCGCTGGGCACGGTCACCGGCATGGTGGCCGGCCTGGGCACCATCACCCCGGCGTCGGGCTTCGTCGGCCCGGGCGGGGCGCTGGTAATCGGTCTGCTGGCCGGCGTCCTGTGCTTCAACGCCACCAACTTTCTCAAGCGCAAGCTGGGCGTGGACGATTCGCTCGACGTGTTCCCGGTGCACGGCGTGGGCGGCATTCTCGGCACCCTGCTGGCAGGGGTGTTCGCATCCAGCGCGCTGGGGGCGTTCAGTGGCCAGGGCTATGCCGAGGGCATGACCATGACCTCGCAGATGGGCGTGCAGGTCCTCGGCGTGCTCGCCACCCTGAGCTACACCGCGGTGGTGACCTGGGTGCTGCTCAAGCTGGTCGGCGCCGTGATGGGCCTGCGCGTGACGGCCGAGGAAGAGTCCTCGGGCCTGGATACGGCGCAGCACAACGAGCGCGGCTACGACCTGTCGATCTAGGGGCTGTCGGTCCAGGCGCCAGGGCAGCCAGGGCGGCCTGGGGCCTGTATGGTAGAAGCACGCGCGGCTACGGCTGCGCTATTTCGAGTCGGGCAGTGGCATTACACTGGGCCATCCCCGGTGTCGTGAGCCGCTGCTCCAGAGCGGTCGCTGCGGCGCGTCATTTCCCCCGCTCCAACCATCATCGTGCTCGGACGCGTCTCTTCCCTGATGTTCGGTGTCGCGCTGCTGCTGCTCGGCAGCGGTCTGCTCGGCACACTGCTGGCACTGCGCGGCGGCATCGAAGGCTTCGCCACCACCACGCTGGGCCTGATCATGTCGGCCTATTTCGTGGGTTTCTTTGCCGGCACCTACTGGGCGCCGCCACTGATCCGGCGCATCGGCCACATCCGCGCGTTCTCCATGTTCGCCTCGGTGGCCTCCATCGCCGCCATCATCCACGGCCTCTGGGTGACGCCGCTGGGCTGGGCCGCGGGGCGCGTGGTGACCGGGATCTGCCTGGTGGGTCTCTACACGGTGATCGAGAGCTGGCTCAACGTGCAGGCCACGCCGGCCCAGCGCGGCCGGCTGTTCGCGCTGTACATGGCGGTCAACCTGCTGGCGCTGGCGGCCGGGCAGTACCTGATCCTGTTCGATGATCCTTCCAGGCTGGTGCTGTTCGGCCTGGTCTCCATCCTGTTCTCCGCCGCGCTGATCCCGCTGACCCTGACCCGCATCCCGCAACCCGTCCTGGAAACCACGCCGCGGCTGGGTCCTCGCCAGCTCTATCGCATCGCCGCGGTGGGTGTGGTCGGCGCGTTCGCCTCCGGCGTGATGCTCGGCGGCTTCTGGGGCATGGGACCGGTGATGGCCCAGCAGCTTGGCTTCGACACCACCGGCATCGCCCACTTCATGAGTCTGACCGTGATCGGCGGCGCGGCCCTGCAGTGGCCGCTGGGACTGTGGTCGGACCGTGCCGACCGCCGCCAGGTGCTTGCCGTGGTGAGCGTGGCGACCGCATTGATCACGCTGCTGGCGGCGTTGCTGGCAGCGCTGATGGCCGGCCCGGGCTGGCCCTTGCTGCTGGCCATGCTGCTGTTCGGCGGCACGTCGTTCTCGCTGTACTCGATCAGCGTGGCGCACACCATCGACTTCGTGAGGCCGGCGGAAATCCTGGAGGCATCCTCCGGCATGCTGCTGGTCTACGGAATCGGCGCGGCGCTGGGACCGACGCTGGCGGGCTACACCATGAGCATGCTGGGTCCGCAATCCCTGCTGCTGTATTTCAGCGTCATCGCGGTGGTGCTGGCGAGCTTCGCGGCGTGGCGTGTGCGCCATTTCGAGCGCATCGCCACCCACCCGCATCCCTTCGTGGCGATGGTGCGCACCACGCCCACGGCGATGGACCTGGTCGGACCCGAAAACCCGGAGCGGGCCGGCGCATCTCCCGCACCAGGGGCACCGGTGCGTGCACCGGCCACCGACGTCGAACCGCCGTCTGCAGACGATGACGACGTCGAACCGGGTCCGGCGGCCAGGTCCGGCCCGCCCGGGAGCTGAGGCATCAGGCTGCAAACCGCTCTTCGGCGCAAGGCGCAAGGCGCAAGGCGCAAGGCGCAAGGCGCAAGGCGCAAGGCGCAAGGCGAACAGACAAGGGCACCAGGGACCGTTATGGGCCGCGCCCCGCACCTGATCGGTGAACACGGTCCACGCTGAAGTTTTACCTTGGTTCTCCCTTGGTTTTATCTGGCGTCCTTTGCGTTCAGCCGCTTCTTGCAGGCTCAGCGCTCGTCGAACATGGGTCGCGGGCCAGGGCAGCTTGCGTTGCGCTGGAGCGCCGCAACCGGCGCGTCATGCTATCTGTGAGGACTGCGAGCACTGCCGGAGCGCGACTGCCGAGCCCTGCACACAGTAGAAGCGTCGACCCGCGCTCAGCCGGCGTCGGACCCACTGCGCCGCTGCTGCGCCACCGCGGCGTGATGGTTCGCGCCGATGCGGCTGAACAGCTCGACCGCCCGGTCCAGGTGGCTGCGCGCGTCGCCGAGGTTGGCCATCTCCGCCAGGGCCAGGTGCAGCTTTCCGGCCTCCAGCCCCAGGCTCAGTCGATGCGCGACCTGCAGTCCGGACAGGTAGATCGCGACTGCATGTGAGCGCCGTCCGCGCAGTTGCGCGATCCCTCCGCGCAACAGTGCCAGCGTTGGCAGGGCGATCGGGATCAGGCGGGCGAATCTGCGCAGGCTGCGCTCCAGGGCTTGCATCAGGAGCAGCGCCTCGTCGCGACGGGCAGGGTCGCGCGCCGATTCGCGCAACACGTACTCGAGACCCAGATAGGAACTGACCTGCAGCCACACCATCGGGGCTGCGTGCAGCGCCTGATCGACCGTCTGGCGCGTCAGCTCCCAGGCCTCTGCGCCGAGTCCGGCCCGGTACAGGGCGGCGGCCATCACGCCACGACTGAACAGGTCGGCGGCGGCATCGGGGCGCTCGCCAAGCGCCTGGCGTGCGCGACGCAGTTCGAGCATCCCGGTGCAGGCTTCGCCGCCCTGACCCAGGCGATGCAGGATGTCGGCGTGCCCCGACAGGCCCCAGCACATGAACAGCGGGTTGTCGGTATCGCGGTTGACTTCGATCGCCTCGCTGAGCAGGTCGGCCGCAGCCTGAAGTTCACCGCGGTAGGACAGCACGTGGGCCAGTCCCGAGGTGATGTTCCACCAGCGCGTGCGATCACCCAGTGCCGCGCAACGGCCGCGGGCGTCGTGCAGCCAGCGCTCGGCCTGCGTCCATTGGCCGTACTGCGCCAGCGTCGACCCCCGGGCCAGGCGCAGCCAGGCTGCCAGCGCCGGGTCGCCGGCCTCGTCACCGACCCGCAGCGAAGCGTCGAAGCTGCGTTCGGCCGCCGCCAGTCCGCCGATGCTGGACCCCAGCATCGCCGACCAGGCCAGTGCGCGGGCGTATTCGGCCGTGGGACGGGCCTCGGCCTCGGCAAGGTGCAGGAAGCGCAGCGTGGCGTGTGCCAGCGCCAGGGGATCGTTGTCGTAATAGAGGATCTCCGGCAGCTCGTCATAGGCCGCCACCCGCGCGCGCAGCAGGCCGGGTTCCAGCCGGCGCCGCCGGCGCCGCAGCCACGTCGGCAGAATGCCCCAGCCCAGCTCCAGGACGATGGTGGCGATGCGTGCGCCCGCGTTACGCGGCAGGACCTCACCCGCCGCGCGCAGGGCGCTTTCCAGGTGCCGGCGGCTGCCACGCCCGTCTCCCATGCGGTGCAGGGCGCGCGCCAGTCCCAGGTCCGGGTTTTCGACCTGCAACCTTGCGCAGGCTTCTGGCGCACCGGTGCGGATCCTCACCGCCACGGAAAAGTGCGCGACGGCCTCGCGGTTGGAATAGTTCTGCAGGGCGACCTTGCCGGCCGTGACATGCGCCGCGAACGCCGCGTCCAGGATCTCCGCGCGTTCCCAGTGGTAGGCCAGCAGCGACGCCGGCACCGCCGCGGGCTGCGCCGCGAGCCAGCGGCCCATGCGCGCGTGCAGTTCGCGTCGGGACCGGTAGGGCAGGCTGTCGTAGGCGGCATCCCTGACCAGCGCGTGGCCGAAGCGAAAGACCACGTTCGCGTCCACCGCGGCCCGTTCGAGGAAACCTGCGGCGTGTACGCGTTGCAGCGCCTGCAGCAGATCGCCGACCTCCTCGGGCACCAGGGCCTGCAGCGCCTCCAGGGTGAACTGGTTGCCGATCACCGCGGCCATGCGCAACACCAGTTGGCCGGCCGTGTCCAGACGGTCGAGGCGGCTCGCGATCAGCCCCTGCAGCGTGTATGGCGGATGCACGTCCCGCAGCGGTCCCCATCGTTCGGGATCGAGGTCGATGCGACTGTCGACGATCCGGATCCGGCCGCTTTCCAGCGCGGCGACCGCCAGCTCGCGACAGAACAGCGGATTGCCGCCGCTGCGGCTGGAGATCCAGTGCCCGAGCGGCTCCGGCAGGCGGTCGACCTGCAGCACCGAACAGGCGACGCCGACGCCGTCGGCGTCGGACAAGGGTTGCAGCGGCAGACGGATCATGCCGGCATGGCGCAGGCGCGCCAGGGCCTCGGGCGGCGCATGGGTCTCGAGTTCGCGGCTGGTCAGCACGATCAGCAGCGGTGCCGAGGAGGCTGCCGCCCGCTGTGCCAGCCACGCCACCAGCGACCATGACAGCGAGTCCATCCAGTGTGCGTCCTCGACGCACAGCAGCAGCGGCTGGCGGCTCGCCGCCTCGAGGATCAGCGTGGTGATCGCTTCGCGCGTGCGAAAGGCGCGCTCGACATCATCGGCCTCGGGCGCCGTACCGCTCGGGTCGCCGATCAGGGCGTGAAGAAAGAACTGATCTTCGAAGCGTGCGGTGCCGGCGTCCCGCGCGGCGATCAGACGCTGCAGCAGCGGCCGCCAGCTGGACAGAAGTCCCGCATTGATGGCGCCGGTGACGACCACCTGGGTGAGGATCTGCGCCTTGCCTGCACACCGCAGCACTGCGCGGACCAGGCGTGATTTGCCGATGCCGGCTTCACCGACCAGGGCGACCAGGCCGCCGCACCGTTCACGCTGCAGCCGGTCCAGCGCGTCCTGCAGCACGCGCAGCTCTGGCGCCCTCCCCAACAGCGGGTCGGTGTCGCTGGCCTCGGCAGCGCCCTGCACGGGGCGGGCCCCCAGCACCTGGTAGTGCGGCGATCCCGCGCCCAGACCCTTGAAATGCAGCGCCCCGGCGGGCGCGTAATCGACCTGGCCGGCGCTGAGTTCGAACGTCCCCTGGTCGACCAGCGGGCCGGGCGCAGCGGTCTGCATCAGGCGCGCCGCAAGATTCATGGTCCTGCCGATCAGCGTATAGCTGGCACGCGCGTCGGTGCCGATCAGTCCGCAGAACGCGCGGCCGGTGGCAACACCCAGACCGCAGGTGATGCCCTGCCGGGTCAGCGCCTCGACCATGCGCAAGGCCGCCAGCGCCGCACGTGCCGGATCGTCCTCGTGGACCTTGGCCGCCAGGCCGAACACGACGATCAGCACCGGCCCCTTGTCGTCGATGACGAACTGCAGCGTGGCGCCGTCGAACCGCTCGGTGATCTCCTGTATCAGGCGCGTGGCCCGATGCGCCAGCGGTCCGTCCAGTCCGTCCTTGCGCAGCAGGCCCCCGAGTCTGGCGAAAATCACCGTGGGGCGACGCAACTCGGCCAGCCAGCGCGAGCCCAGCCGATCCAGGTTGTGCAGCACCGGAGCAGACAGGAATGGCAGCACCCGTTCCCGCGCCAGAGCGGATTCGGCGACCTCGGTGACGACCGGCTGCGGTGGCCGGCTGTGGTAGACGATCAGCATGCCGTGGCCGGTGCGCGTGACGTCGATGCGACCGGCGGCCGCGCTCACGGCCTCCGGCGAGGCCACCAGGGTGTCGTTCAGGGCCAGGGCATCGGCCCGTCCGACCTGCTCGAATGCAGCCCCGCTGAGCAGGCAGTGCCAGCGACCGCCGTGCCCGCCGACGTGATGCGCGGTGAAGGCGCCGGCGCCCATGGAAAACCGCAGCAGGGCCCCGGGCGCGACGGACTGCGCGCGGGAGGCGAGGGCCTCCAGCGCGGCCTGCGCGGCGCGCGCCACGGCGCCTTCGAGTCCGGTCTCCATTGCCAGCCGCGGCCACAGGACGAACAGCGCGTCGCCGGCAAACACCACCACGTCGCCGCCGGCCCGATCCAGCGCCTCGACCAGACGCCCGATGCTGTGGTCGACCAGTTCGTTGGCACGGTCCGGGCCGTCGGGTCCGGCGGCGGCCAGATGCTCGACCTGCGCGGTGAAGCCCACCATGTCGACGAACAGCAGCGCGCCATCCAGATCCCAGCGGCAGTAATCGTCGACCGGTGCGACCCGGCGCGCCAGGTATTCGCGCAGGTATCCGGGCAGGAATCGATCAAGCCAGAGACCGGAAGCGGGCAGTCCTTCGACCGCGGGTGCGTTCATGTCGGGCGTCGAATCGGGCCGCGGTCCGGGTGCCGCTGCCCGCAGCGGCGCGCCAAACCGCGGGCACCGGGGCCCGCAAGCCCCCGGCGATGCAAGCTGGTCAGCCCGGTCGACATGGAATTCGTTTCCCCCCGGCGTTTTCTGTATTCGGCCGACCGATTGCGCTCCGGGGAAGCCTCGTCGGGCGTCCCGGACCGCGCGGCCAGCGGGTTGGCGCCGTGTCCGCGGCAGCAGCGCAGCGATTCGGCAAGAACCGGATGCAGCTTAGCGCCGGATTTGAGGGCGCGCCGCGGACGCCAGGAGCCCGGATGTCGCCGGCATGGACGAACCGCCCCCGGCCCGCGGAGACCCGGCCCGAAACAGCGCCAGCCCACCGTGCCGGCCGTGCGGCGGGTGGTGGCTGTCGGCCCTGCGAAGCAGTGTCGGGGGGTGCCGCCGTTACACTGACGCCGCCGTCTGGACCACGAGAATCCTGGGAGCCTCACCATGAATTACTTCGTCACCGGTGCCACCGGCTTCATCGGCAAGTTTCTGCTGGAACGCCTGCTGGCGCGGGAGGACGCCACGATCCACGTGCTGGTGCGCGAGGCTTCGGTCGACAAGTTCCTGCAGATGGCAGAACGCTACGGCGACCGGGCCAAGCGCCTGCATGTCATTCGCGGCGACATCACCACACCGGGCCTGGTGGCGCCCGAAGATCTCGGGAAGCTCAAGAACAAGGT
>JAJFJX010000091.1 GCA_021773655.1 Panacagrimonas sp. | reverse complement strand
AGAGCTCCGGCAAGATTTTCAACAACGCCGCGCAGGTGTGGAACCACACTTTCTTCTGGAACTGCCTGACGCCACAGCAGGCCGCTCCCGGCCAGAATCTGGCCGCCGCCCTGACCCAGGCCTTCGGCGGTGTCGAGGACTTCAAGAAGCAGTTCACCGATGCCGCCATCGGCACTTTCGGCTCCGGCTGGGCCTGGCTGGTGAAGAACAGCGACGGCACCCTGGCCATCACCAGCACTCAGGGCGCCGGAAACCCGCTGACCAGCGGTCAGACCCCCCTGCTGACCTGCGACGTCTGGGAACACGCCTACTACATCGACTACCGCAACGCGCGGCCGACCTATCTCGAACACTTCTGGTCGCTGGTGAACTGGGCGTTCGTCGAGAAGAATCTCGGCTGAGCCTCACGACCGATCCGCTGCGCCCGTCATGCGGGGCCGCCTCACGGCGGCCCCTTTACTTTTTGGGAAGCCGCAAACTTGTCGCGTCATTTTCTGAAATTATCGGATCTCGATGCCGCAGAGGCACGCACTGTCGTGCAACGGGCAATGGCTCTGCGCGCGGCGGATGACCGCACGCACCGGCCCTTCGTGGGCCGAACCCTGGCGATGGTGTTCACCAAGAACTCGACGCGCACGCGGGTGAGCTTCGAGTCGGGCATGGCGCGCCTGGGCGGCCACGCGCTGTTCCTGCAGGCCGCGGCGACCCAGATCGGCCGCGACGAGCCGATGGGCGATACCGCACGCGTGCTGTCTCGCATGTGCGACGCGGTGATGATCCGCAATGACTCGCAGGCCGACCAGGCGACGTTCGCGCAGCACGCGCGGGTGCCGGTCATCAACGGCCTGTCCGAACTGCACCACCCCTGTCAGTTGCTGGCCGACCTGCAATGCTGGTTCGAACACCGTGGCGACCCCGCGGGCAAGGTCGCGGCGTGGATCGGTGACGGCAACAATGTCTGCCACTCCTGGATCGAGGCCGCTGCGATGTTCGGCTTCACGCTGCGCATCGCCAGCCCGTCGGGCTT
Organism: Panacagrimonas sp.; assembly: GCA_021773655.1. Taxonomy (GTDB): domain Bacteria; phylum Pseudomonadota; class Gammaproteobacteria; order Nevskiales; family Nevskiaceae; genus Panacagrimonas. Next base: position 11,022 of record JAJFJX010000091.1, on the reverse strand, counting down.
CGAGCCGGATGCAGCGATGATCGCGGCCGGAAGATCCAGCGTGCAGATGTGCGCCACGCCGAGGCAGGCCGTCGACGGTGCCGACCTGGTGGTCACCGACACCTGGACCAGCATGGGCCAGGAAGCGGAAACCCAGCGCCGTCTGCGAGCCTTTTCCGGCTATCGGGTCGATACCGCCCTGATGAAGTGCGCCAGACCCGAGGCCGTGTTCCTGCACTGCCTGCCGGCCCACCGCGGCGAAGAGGTCACGGCCGAAGTCATCGACGGGCCGCAGTCGGTGGTCTGGGACGAGGCCGAGAACCGGCTGTGGGCGCAGATGGCCCTGCTCGAATTCCTCTGGAAACTGCTGCCCGACGATGCTGCCACCTGAGCTGTCGCAGATCGTCGCCCTGGCCCTGGCCGAGGACCTGGGCAGCGGCGACGTCACCGCGCAACTGGTGGCCGCCGGGCACCAGGCCCATGCCCGGGTGGTGGCTCGTGAGGAAGCGGTGATCTGCGGTCGTCCGTGGGTGGATGAAGTGTTTCGCCAGATCGACGTGCGCGTGCGGTTGACCTGGGCCTGCAACGAGGGTGATCGACTGGCACCCGGCGATCTGGTGTTCGAGGCCCTCGGCCCGGCCCGCGCCCTGCTCAGCGGCGAGCGCAGCGCGCTCAACTTCCTGCAGACGCTCTGCGCCACCGCGACACAGACCGCGCGTCACGTCGAAGCCATTGCCGGCACCGGCACTCAGATCGTCGATACGCGCAAGACGCTGCCCGGCCTGCGCAATGCCCAGAAATACGCGGTGCGCTGCGGCGGCGGCGTCAATCACCGCATCGGGCTCTACGACGGCATCCTGATCAAGGAAAACCATATCGCGGCAGCCGGCGGGATCGCCGCAGCCATCGAGCAGGCGCGTGCGCTCGATGCCGGGGTACCGCTGATGACCGAGGCCGAGTCGCTGTCCGAAGTCGACACCGCCCTGGCCTGCGATGTGGACCTGCTGCTGGTCGACGACTTCAATCTTGAGGACCTGGGTGAAGCGGTCCGGCGCACCCGCGCCCATCGCGCCCGTGGAGGACGCACCCTGATCGAATATTCCGGCGGCGCCACCCTCGAACGCATCCGCTCATTGGCCATGACCGGCGTCGACCGCATTTCCATCGGCGGACTGACCAAGCACGTGCGTGCCATCGACCTGTCAATGCGCCTGGTCTGAAGCCGGGCGCGCCGGTCTGGGTCGCGATTGCCGTTCGCCAGTTCCCGCGCCGACGCCGGAGGCACGCTGCCCTGAGCGAACCGCAGGGCCGGGGCCGATCCGGCCTGCCCAGCACTCAGGCCTTGAGGTGTTCTTCGATGAACTTCCTGGCGCGGTCCAGCCACGAGGACGACTCGGGATTGTGACTGGCGTCGCTGCCGGCGAGGGAGTCGGCAAACTCGCGCAGCAGTTCCTTTTGCCGCCTGTTCAGCTTGACCGGCGTCTCAACCACCACCGCGCACAGCAGGTCGCCGGTGGCAGCGCCGCGTACCGATTTCAGGCCCATGCCGCGCAGGCGGAATACCTTGCCGTTCTGCGTGCCTTCGGGGATCTTGAGCTGGGCCTTGCCGTTGAGCGTGGGGACTTCCATCTCCCCGCCGAGCGCGGCGGTGACCATGTCGATGGTCACGGCGCAATGCAGGTCGGTGCCGTCACGTTCGAAGAAGTCATGCGGCAGCACGGTGATCTGCACGTACAGATCGCCCGGCGTGGCACCGCGCTCCCCGGGCTCGCCCTCGCCGTTGAGGCGGATGCGGTCACCGGTATCCACGCCGGCAGGAATCTTCACCTCCAGCGTCTTTTCCTTGCGCACCCGGCCCGCGCCACGGCAAGGCCGACAGGGGTCGGAAACCTGGGTACCGCGCCCGCGGCAATGCGGGCAACTCTGCTGCAGCACGAAGAAGCCCTGCTGCACGCGCACCTGGCCGGCGCCGGCGCAGGTCGGACACTTGGGCGCCGGCTTGCCGTTGGCGGTGCCGTGACCCGAGCATTCGCCGCAGGTTTCCTGGCTCGGGATGCGAATGGTTTCCGCAGCACCCGTCGCCGCCTGCTCCAGCGTCAGCTCCATCGAGTAACGCAGGTCCGAGCCGCGCCGCGGCCCGCCGCCGCGACCACCCCCGAAGATGTCGGAGAACACGTCGCCGAAGATATCGGCGAAGCCGCCGGCGCCAAATCCGCCACCGGCGCCGCCGCTGCGGTCCAGGCCCTCGTGCCCGTGACGATCATAGATCGAGCGGCGCTGCGGATCGGCCAGCACCTCGTAGGCTTCACTGGCTTCCTTGAAGCGTTCTTCTGCTGCGGTGTCACCCGGATTGCGGTCCGGGTGCAGCTTCATCGCAAGGCGCCGGTAGGCCTTCTTCAGGTCATCGTCGGACGCGTTCTTTGCGACGCCGAGCACCTCGTAGTAGTCGCGTTTGCTCATTTTATTGGGAATCGGGAGACGAGGACCGGAAATCGTACAAGCCGCAAAGGTGCTGAAGCGCCATCACGTTTTCCCACTCCCGATCCCCATTCCCGACTCTCCGGCGTTACTTCTTGTCGTCGTCCTTGACCTCGGTGAACTCGGCGTCCACCACATCGTCGCTTTCCTTGGACCCTTCGGGCGCCGCACCACCACCGCCCTCGGCACCCGCGCTGCTCTTTGCATAGGCGCGCTCGGCGAGCTTGGCCGAGGCTTCGGCCAGGGTCTTGGTCCGGGCTTCGATCTGGTCCTTGTCCGAGCCCTTCGCGGCCTCGCGCAGGCCGGCAATTGCCTCTTCGATGGCTTTCTTCTCGTCGTCCTGCACCTCGGCGGCCAGGTCCTTGAGCGACTTTTCGACGCCGTGGATCAACTGATCGGCCTGGTTGCGTGCGCCGATCAGTTCGTTGAAGCGGCGATCCTCCTCGGCGTGGACCTCGGCATCCTTGACCATGTTCTTGATCTCGTCCTCGGTCAGGCCCGAGTTGGCGGTGATGCGGATGCTCTGCTCCTTGCCGGTGGCCTTGTCCTTGGCGCCGACATGCAGGATGCCGTTGGCGTCGATGTCGAAGGTCACTTCCACCTGCGGCATGCCGCGCGGCGCCGGCACGATCCCTTCCAGATTGAACTGGCCGAGCTTCTTGTTGGCCGAAGCGACTTCGCGCTCACCCTGGAAGACCTGGATGGTCACCGCGCTCTGGTTGTCCTCGGCGGTGGTGAAGGTCTCGGACTTGCGCGTCGGGATGGTCGTGTTCTTCTCGATCAGCTTGGTCATCTTGCCGCCGAGGGTCTCGATGCCCAGGCTCAGCGGGGTGACGTCGAGCAACAGGACGTCCTTGACGTCACCGGCCAGCACCGCGCCCTGGATTGCAGCGCCGGCGGCGACCGCTTCGTCGGGGTTGACGTCGCGGCGCGGATCGCGGCCGAACAGCGCCTTGACCGTCTCCTGCACCTTGGGCATGCGGGTCTGGCCGCCGACCAGGATCACCTCGTTGATCTCGGTGGCCTTCAGGCCGGCATCCTTGAGCGCGGTCTGGCAGGGACCGATGGTGCGCTGGATCAGGTCTTCCACCAGCGCCTCGAGCTTGGCCCGGCTCAGCTTCATGTTCAGATGCTTCGGACCCGAGGCATCGGCGGTCACGTACGGCAGGTTGATGTCGGTCTGCGTGGTGCTGGACAGCTCGATCTTGGCCTTCTCCGCGGCTTCTTTCAGGCGCTGCAGGGCGAGAGGATCCTTCTTCAGGTCGATGCCCTGTTCCTTCTGGAACTCGGAGGCGATGTAGTCGATCACCCGCATGTCGAAGTCTTCGCCACCCAGGAAGGTGTCGCCGTTGGTGGACAGCACCTCGAACTGGTGCTCGCCGTCGACTTCGGCGATCTCGATGATGGACACGTCGAAGGTGCCGCCGCCGAGGTCGTACACGGCGATCTTGCGGTCACCCTTGACCTTGTCCATGCCGAACGCCAGCGCAGCGGCGGTCGGCTCGTTGATGATGCGCTTGACTTCCAGACCCGCGATGCGGCCGGCATCCTTGGTCGCCTGGCGCTGGCTGTCGTTGAAGTAGGCGGGGACGGTGATCACCGCCTCGGTGACCGGTTCGCCGAGATAGTCTTCGGCGGTCTTCTTCATCTTGGCCAGCACCTGCGCGGAGATTTCCGGCGGCGCCATCTTCTTGTCCTTGACCTGCACCCAGGCGTCGCCGTTGGGCGCCTTGACGATCTTGTAGGGCACCATGTCGATGTCCTTCTGCACCACACCGTCTTCGAAGCGGCGCCCGATCAGGCGCTTGACCGCGTAAAGCGTGTTGTGCGGATTGGTCACGGCCTGGCGCTTGGCGCTTCGGCCGGCGATGACCTGACCGTCGTCGGTGTAGGCGACGATCGACGGCGTGGTGCGCTCGCCTTCCGCGTTTTCGATGATCTTGGCTTTGCCGCCTTCGAGGACGGCGACGCAGGAATTGGTGGTACCGAGGTCGATACCGATGATCTTGGCCATGGGTGCTTGCTCCGAAAATTCAGGATTGCTGCGAAATCTGCTGCTGCGGCGGCGGGATTCAAGACCCGCCGTCGGGTGCGCGCGCCACGATCACCATGGCGGGCCGCAGCAGGCGGTCGTGTAGCCGGTAGCCTTTCTGCATGACGTTGAGCACGTGATTGGGCGCCACCTCGGCCGAGGGCAGCATCGATACCGCCTCGTGCAAGTCGGGATTGAACACCTCTCCGGCCGGATCGACCGGCTTGACGCCGTTTTTCTCCAGCACCGAAAGCAGCTGCTTGTAAGTCAGCTGCATGCCTTCGGCCAGGCTGGAGGCGTGGACATCGGCCTTGGCCGCTGCGGCCAGGCCCAGATCCAGGCTGTCGGCAACGCCGAGCAGTTCGCCCAGCAGTTTCTCGCTGCCGTAGCGCGTGGCGTTGCCGACTTCGCGCTCGGCCCGCTTGCGGACGTTGTCCAGATCCGCCACGGCACGCAATTGCCCCTCGCGGGCGGCAGCCAGCTGAGCCAGCGCGTCCTCCAGTTGCGCCTTGCAACTGTCAAGTTCGGCCTCGGGGGTCGGCAGAGCATCGGCCGCGGTGTCGTCTGCGGGCTGTTGGGGGGCAGGGGTTCCAGTCATCTCGCTCGTCATCGTTTACCGGCTGGACCACGGGTGATGGCGGCGCCCGCCACGGATTCAAGTGTGCGAAGCGACGCGGGCACCACGGTCAAACCGCCATTGTAAGCATTGACGGCCCGGGTTCATCCTTGCCGGCCTGAAATCGCGGACGGTGCCGGCGCCCCGGCGCCGTGCGCCCCACGCGGTACCCTTGGTGCCCGCGCCTCGCCCGCCGGTCGATCCTCCGATCATCGGCCCGCGGACCGGCCGCCCCCGAAAACACCGCCACAGGAGTGTTATTTGATGTTTGCCCAGTTGATGAATTGGATGCGTTCGCGTCGCATGCTTCCGAGCATCTCGGACACCGAGCGTCAGGCCCTGGAAGCCGGCTCGGTCTGGATCGACGGGGACTTTTTCCGCGGCAAGGCGGACTTCCGCGCGTTGCTCGAAGCGCCCTACTCGACACTGTCCGAAGAAGAACAGGCGTTCCTGGATGGCCCGGTCGAAGAACTGCTGGGCATGATCGACCGCTACCAGATCGGCCGCACCAAGCGCGTTCCCGACGACGTGGTGCAATTCATCAAGGAACAGGGCTTCATGGGGTTCCTGATTCCCCGACAGTACGGCGGCAAGGCGTTTTCCACCCTGGCCATCAGCACCATCCTGGCCAAGATCAGCCCGGTCTGTAACACCGTCGGCACCCTGGTGGTGATCCCGAACTCGCTGGGCGCCGCCGAACTGATCATCCATTACGGCACGCAGGCGCAGAAAGACCATTACTTGCCCAGGCTTGCCTGCGGCGATTACGTGCCCTGCTTCGGCCTGACCGAGCTCACCGCGGGTTCCGACGCCGCGTCCATCCAGGCCACCGGCGAAGTGTTCCGCGACACCGATGGCGAGATCAGGCTGCGGCTTAATTTTCGCAAGCGATACATCACCCTGGCGCCGATCGCCAACCTGTGCACGATCGCCTGCAGCCTGCACGACCCGGAACAGTTGCTGGGCCGGGGCAAGGCACCTGGCATCACCTGCGTGATGGTGCGCAAGGGCACGCCCGGATTCACCAGCGGCGAACACCACGACCCGATCGGAGATCCGTTCTACAACGGCCCCCTGGAAGGCCGCGACGTGGTGGTGCCGGTGGACAACATCATCGGCGGTGCCGACGGCGCCGGAGAAGGCTGGAAGATGCTGATGCAGCAGCTTGCCGGCGGACGCGCCGTGTCGTTACCGGCCGGCGCGGTGGGCGGTGCCAAGGTGGCGGCGCTGGCCACCGGCGCCTATTCGATGGTGCGCCAGCAGTTCGGCCTGCCCATCGGTCGCATGGACGGCGTGGAGGAGAAGGTCGGCCGCCTGGCCGGCCTGAGCTATCTGCTCGAAGCATCGCGGATCTTCGGCTGCTCGGCGATCGATGCCGGTGAACAGCCGCCGGTGATCTCCGCGGTGCTCAAGGCCTACACCACCGAACTTGCCCAGCAACTGTCCATCGACGGCATGGATGTGTTTGCCGGCGCTGCCGTCATGCAGGGGCCCAACAACATTCTCGGCATGGGCTACAAGTCGGCGCCGGTGGGCATCACGGTCGAAGGCGCCAATATCCTTACCCGCACCCTGATGATTTTCGGCCAGGGCGCCACCCGCTGCCATCCCTACGCGCTCAAGGTGGTCGAAGCGGTGGAGAAGGACGACACCGAACAGTTCCGCAACAGCCTGCTGGGCTGGATGCGGCACTTCGGCCTCGGGCTGCTGCGCGCCGAAGGGCATTACCTGACCCGTGGATGGCTGGTGTCGGTGCCCGACGTGGCGCCCGAGACCCGGCGCTATTACCGACGCCTGGGCTGGGCCAGCGCCCGCTTCGGCGTGATGACCGACCTGGCGATGTTTGCCATCGGCGGCACCCTCAAGCGTCGCGGCAAGCTCACCGGCCGCTACGCCGACGTCCTGGCCTGGCTGGTGCTGGGCGCGTCGACCCTGCGGCGCTACGAGGCCGAGGGACGCCGGCACCAGGACCTGCCCATGGTCCACTACGCGCTCAACCACGCGCTGTGGAAGATTCAGCAGGCATTCGAGGACATCTACCGCAACTTCGGCGGCCCACTCGGCCTGTGGCTCGGGACCGTCGGCATCTTCGAGCTGCGCCTGAATCCACTGGGCGCCGCACCCACCGACCTCATGAGCCACCGTGCGGCGTTGTGCATCCAGTCCGACAATGAACAGTTCAGGCGCCTGGCCTACGGCGTCTACCTGCCGAAGGACCAGACGGTTGGCCTGGGCCGGCTGCTGCACGCCTTTGCCCGCGTCACCCGCGCCCATCCTGCTGCCGAGCGCATCATCAAGGCGCAGAAGGCGCGCAAGCTGCCGCGCGGCCGCTTGCCGGCCGAACTGGCCGAAGAAGCGCTGCTGGCCGGCATCATCAAGGAGAGCGAGGCCGCGCTGCTGCGCCACGCGCTGGAGGCGCGCATGGAAGCCATCGAGGTCGACACCTTTGCACCGGAAGCCTATTTCGCCCGCGACAACGAAGAGGCCGCCGACACCTATCGACGCGTGGTCAACGCCTAGGCGCCCGAAGGCGCGCGCGCACCGCGCGCGCCGCCCCTCAGGGCCGTCCCGGCGCGCTCAGGATTCCTCACTCAGACCGGCGCCGAACAGCCGGGCAGTCTGCTTGACCAAGGGAATGATGCGGCTGTAGGCCATGCGGGTCGGCCCGATGACACCGATGCGACCGGCCATCTGGCCATCGACGAAGTAAGGCGCGGTGACCACGCTGACTTCGTCGAGCACGCGGTAGCCGGATTCTTCGCCGATGAAGATCTGCACGCCTTCGGCGCCCAGGCACTGGTCGAACAGGTTGAGCAGCTCGCGCTTGCGATCGAGAACTTCGAACAGCCCGCGCAGGCGCGCCACGTCGCCGAGCTCCTGGAAGCCCATCAGGTTGGCGCCGCCGGACAGCACGTAGTCGCCCGGCGACGGCGCGTCCCCCATCGCCTGTGCGGCCATGGTGGCTGCGGCTCGCAGCACCAGGTTGACACGGTTCTGGGCGTCCATGGCCTCGTCGAGCAGATTGCGCCGCAGCGAGGTCAGGTCGTGACCGGAAAAATGCTCGTTGAGCGCGTTGGCGTAATGCTCCAGCTCGTCGGCGCCGTAGGTACGGTCGGTATGGATGACCCGGTTCTGGACCTCGTGCTGATTGACCACCAGGATGGCCAGGACCCGGTTGCCCGACAGCGGCAGAAACTCGATGCGGCGCAAGGTCGCCAGATTGCGTCGCGGCACCGTCACCACCGCTGCCATCGACGTGAGCTGCGACAACAGGCCGGACGCCGCCTGCAACAGCTCTTCGGCGCGCGCCGGGCCGCCGGCCAGAATCTCGGAGATCCGCGCCTGCTCCTGCTCTCCCAGGGGCTCGGGCGTCAGCAGCTGGTCGACAAAATAGCGGTAACCGCGCGAGGTCGGAATCCGCCCGGCCGAGGTGTGAGGCGACGCCACCAGGCCGAGTTCGTCCAGATCCGCCATGACGTTACGGATGGTGGCCGGTGACAGCACCAGCGACCCGGCGCGCGATAACGTGCGCGATCCCACCGGCTGGCCGTCGTGGATATATCGCTCCACCAGCAGCTTGAGCAGTTCGGCAGCACGGGCATCCAGCGGACGGGACATCGAAGGTGGCAGGACGGTGACGGCGCGGGTTCGCAGCCGACGCTATCCCCCGGGATTTCAACCTGTCAAGCAAGGGCGTCGGCCGGGGCGTTGCGTGTACAGTGCCAGCCATTGATGACTTTCTTGCGGCTTTCATGAATCCATTTCGCGTGGTCGGCGTCATCGGCAAGCGACGGGATCCGGACCTTGTACTGTTGCGTGACCTGTGCCGGTCGCTGCAGAAGCTGGACTGCGAGGTGCTGCTGGAGCCCAACCCGGCGCTGCGGTCGGTGATCCGGGCGCCGCTGTCCGACCGCGAGACGCTGGCAAGGCGTTGCGATCTGGTGATCGTGGTCGGCGGCGACGGCACCCTGCTGGACGCCGGCCGTGCGCTGGCCCCCGCCGGTGTGCCGCTGCTGGGCGTCAACCAGGGACGCCTCGGTTTCATGGTGGACGTGGCCCCTGAGACCATGCACGAGCATCTGGCCGCGATCATCGACGGCCAGTGCGTGCCGGAAGACCGGATGATCCTGTCAGCGGTGGTCAAGCGCGCAGCAGCCAGGGACAGCCTGGCGCATCTGGCCGTCAATGACGTGGTGATCCGCAACCAGGCCACGATCCGCATGATCGAGTTCGAGACCTGGCTGGACGACGAGTTCATCAGCAACCACCGCGCCGATGGCGTCATCGTCGCCTCACCCACCGGGTCGACCGCCTATGCGCTGTCTGGTGGCGGACCACTGGTCCACCCGGGCGCACAGGCCATCGCCATGGTTCCGATCTGCCCGCACACCTTGTCAGACCGGCCGATCGTGGTGGGCAGCGATCACAGCATCCGCATCGTGATCGGTCAGGACGTCGAGCGGGTCCGCGCCATGGCCACCTTCGACGGTCAGCGCAGCGTGGCGCTGGACGCCGGCGACGAGGTCGAAATCCGCCGCGCGCCGCTTCCGCTGCGCCTGATCCATCCGCGCGGCTACAGTTACTTCGGCATCCTGCGCGACAAGCTGCGCTGGGGCAGCGGCCCGACCGCGCCACGCGGACGCGTCTGATCCACCGTCATGCTCGAACAGCTGCAGATCCGCAATCTGGCCACCATCGAGAACCTGAGCCTGGAGCTCGGGCCGGGCCTGAACGTCCTCAGCGGCGAGACGGGGGCCGGAAAATCGATCCTCATCGATGCCCTGGGCCTGGTGCTGGGCATGCGCGCCGACCCTGCGCTGGTACGCGCGGGGGCCGGCAGCGCAGACATCACCGCCGTATTCTCGGTGGCCGGCCATTCCAACGCCGCCGCGTGGCTGGAAGCGCAGGCCCTGCTGGACCCCGATGAACCGGCTCAGTGCCTGCTGCGTCGTGTGCTGCAGAGCGAAGGCCGCGCCCGCGCCTACGTCAACGGCACCCCGGTGGCGGCTGGAAAGCTGCGCGAGCTCGGCGAGTGCCTGGTCGATGTCTTCGGTCAGAACGAAAGCCACAGCCTGCGCCTACCCGAGGTCCAGCGTGCCCTGCTGGATGCCTATGGTCAGCATCAGGAGCTGTTGCAGCAGGTGGCCGGGCAGGCTCGCGCCTGGGGCGAGCTGGAGAGTCGAATCGCCGCTTTGCGCCAGGCGGCGGCGCGTGACCCACAGCAGATCGAACTCCTGCGACACCAGGTGCAGGAGCTCGAACAACTACGCCTGGGTTCCGACGAAATCGAGCAGATCGACATCGAACACCGGCGCCTGTCCAATGCAGGGCGCCTGCTGCAGGAGGGCGCCGCGGCACAGGATGCGCTCTACGGCGCCGATGGCGCAGTCCACGACCAGCTCGCCGCGACCCTGCAGCGACTGCGAGCACTGGTGCCGCTGCACCCCGCGTTTGCCGAGGTCGAGGCGCTGGTGGAATCGTCCCATGCACAGATCCGCGAAGCGGCCGATACGCTGCGGCGGCTGCTTGATCGCCTGGACCTGGACCCAGAGCGCCTGCGTGACCTGGACGCCCGACTGGTTGCGATTCACGACCTGGCGCGCAAACATCGCGTGCCGGCACAGGCGCTCAATGATCGCCTGCAGGCGCTGCAGGCCGAACTGCAGCAGGGCGAAGCCGCCGGCACCCAGGTCGAAGCGCTGGTGCGGGCACAGGCGCAAGCGCGGGACGACTACCAAGTTGCAGCGCTGGCTCTGCGGCGCGCGCGTCAGACCTCGGCGCGCGCAGGTGCCGAGGCCGTGACCCTGCGCGTGCGCGAACTGGGCATGTCCGATGCCAGGTTCGAAGTCGTGGTCGAACCCCGGGACCGCGACCGGCCGCACGCCTGCGGCGACGACGACGTGCGTTTCGATTTCAG
>JAJFJX010000010.1 GCA_021773655.1 Panacagrimonas sp. | reverse complement strand
CAGCAGCGCGAAGAGCCAGAAGATCCGTTCCGGGCGCAACATCGACACGAGCCAGTTTTTCATTGCCTTGCTGCATTTCTCGAACGTGAACGGCCAGGCTCCCCTGAATCCCAGTTAATTGCAGGAAGACTTGCCAGATGACCGAATCCCCGGAACTGCTGTATAGCGTCGCAGACGGCATCGCCACCGTCACGCTCAACCGCCCAGAGCGCCGCAATGCGCTTTCGCCTCAGCTCACCAAACTGCTTTACGAGACCTGGCAGCGCATCGAGGCCGATCCGGACGTACGCGTCGCCGTGCTCACCTCGACCTACTGCGGCACTTTCTGCGCAGGCATGGACCTGCGCGAAGCGGCGCGCCTGAAGGCCGAGACCGGCAAGGACGTGCTGGAATTCTTCACCGACGTGCGCAACGACTTCATGCGCGCCATGAAGAAGCCGCTCGTCGCGGCCGTCAATGGACACTTCCCCGCCGGCGGCATCCTGATGTCGCTCAACTGTGATCTGCGCGTCGGTCTGGCCGGCACGCGCGGCGGCGTCACCGAGGTCAAGGTCGGCCGCGGCTCGCCCTGGGCGGTGCCCCTGCTGTGGATGATGCCGCAGGCGCTGCTGATGGAAACCGTGCTCACCGGCGACATGATCGAGGTGGAGCGCCTGCACCAGACCGGTTTCATGAACTATCTCGAATCCACACCCGAGGCCGTGCTCGCGCGCGCCATGGAACTGGCGCGCAAGATCGCCGACGCGGCACCGCTGTCGGTCATGGCCGGCAAGCACGTGCTCAAGCAGGCCACCACGCTCGGCTGCGAGCCGGGCATTCAATACGCCTGGAAACACTACGAATCGGTCTACGCCAGCGAGGACGCCATCGAAGGGCCCAAGGCCTTCGCCGAAAAGCGCAAGCCGCTGTGGAAAGGCCGCTGAGGAACCACTGCCCATGAATACGCCTGCCGCGACGCCATCGTCGGAAGCCGATGCACCGAAATTCGGGTACAGCGACGAGCAGCTCGCCGCCTTGCCCACCGTCTATGCGCCAGGTCTGTTCGCCGGCCAGCGCGTGCTGGTCTCGGGTGCCGGCAGCGGCATCGGCAAGTCCATTGCCTACCTGTACGCGCGCCTCGGCGCCCGCCTGGTGATCTGCGGCCGCAAGCCCGAGGCGCTCGAATCCACCGCGCAACGGCTGCGCGCGCTCGGCAGCCCGGAGGTGCTGGTACAAGCCACCAACATTCGCGACGCCGAGTCCGTGGACGCGCTGATGGACGCCGTCTGGTCGCGCATGGGTGGGCTCGACGTGCTGGTCAACAACGCCGGCGGCCAGTTTCCGCAGGCGGCACTGGACTTCAGCGCCAAGGGCTGGAACGCGGTCATCGACACCAACCTCAACGGCACCTGGAACATGACCCGCAGCGCCGGCAAACGCTGGGTGGCGAGCGACACACCCGGCTGCGTGGTCAACATCGTCATCGTCATCGATCGCGGCAATCCCGGCATCGCGCACAGCGCCGCGGCGCGCGGCGGCGTGATCTCCCTCACCCGCACGCTGGCACTGGAATGGGCGCCGCACCGCATTCGCCTCAACTGCGTGGCGCCCGGCACCATCGAGAGCAACGGCTTCAACAATTACCAGGCCGAGAATGCCGCCCGGTTCTGCTATTCCAACCCGATGAAACGCAACGGCGACGTGCAGGACATCGCCGAGGCCGTGGTCTACCTCAGCGCGTCGTCGGGCAAGTTCATCACCGGCGAAACCCTGCGCGTGGATGGTGGCGGAACCCTGTGGGGCGAAGCCTGGACCGCTGGAAAACCCGACTACTTCAAGGTGCCCGAATGAACGACATCAGCCCCGACAACGACAGCAGCCCGGTCATCCATTTCAGGAGCCACCGGCGCACGATTACCGAAACCGATATCGTCACCTTCGTCAACGTGGTGGGGCTGCACGAGCCCTTCTTCATCGACATGGATTACATCCGCGACAACATGGCGGAGGGCCACCGTACCCGCTTCGCGCCGGGGCCGATGATCATGTCGGTGGGCATGGGCCTGGTCGCCACGCAGATCCAGGACGTGTTCAAGCGCGCGCTCGAAGGCGCAGGCGCCGGTCCCTTCGGCGGCATGACCGGGGTGCAACTGCGCCTGCACGCCGCGCTGTTCCCCGGCGACACGATCTACGTCGACGGCGAATGCCGGCGCAAGCCCAAGACCAGTCGCGGCTACACCCTGCTGGACATTCGCCACCTGGTGAAGAACCAGCGCGACGAACTGCTCGCCGAATTCACCGAGACCGTGCTGTTCATGCCCGCCGAGGGCGGCGCGCACCCGTGAACACGCCCTCGAACATTCTCGATGGCGTGACCGTGCTGGATCTGTCGCGGCTGGTGGCCGGCCCCTATGCCGCCATGGTGCTGGCGCACTACGGCGCAAACGTCATCAAGGTGGAAGGGATCGACGGCGAGGAAGGCCGCGGCTTCGGCCCGCCGTTCTGCGGCGAGGTGGCCTCGCTGTTCATGTTCACCAACCGCGGCAAGCAGTCGCTGTGCCTGGAATGGCGCAAGGGCCCCGGTCGCGAGGTGCTGGAACGCCTCGTCGCCAAGGCCGACGTGCTGATCCACAGCTTTCGGCCGGATTTTGCCGAGCGCCAGCGCCTGCGCTACGAGGATCTCGCGCCGCTGAATCCGCGCCTGATCCATTACGCCGTCTCGGCCTATGGCAGCGAGGGCGCCTACCGGCTCAAGCCCTCGGTGGACAGCGTGATCCAGGCGGTGTCCGGGGCGTTCTACGGTGCCGGCGAAGAGAGCGACCCACCGATCCGCAACAGCCTGCCGGTGGTGGACGTCTCGGCCGGGATGTGCGGCGCCACCGGCATTCTCGCCGCGCTGATGGAGCGCCAGATCAGCGGCCGCGGCCAGTCGGTGGAACTGACCCTGATCGACACCATGTTCAACTTCCTCGGCAGCAAGATCGCCGAGGCCGCCATCGACGGCACCTGCGCGCGCGACATCAACCCCGCGATCGTCGCGCCCAGCCGCCATTTCCAGGGTTCGGACGGCCGCTGGTTCGCACTCACCGTGATCAACGACGCCGCCTTTGCCCGGCTGTGCAAGCTCATGGAGCGGCCGCAGTGGACCAGCGACGAGCGCTACCACGACAACGCCGCGCGCATCCGCAACCGGCCGCAGCTGCTCGCAGACCTTGCCGACATCCTGGCGACGCGCCCGGCGGCGGAGTGGCTCGCCGCGCTGGACAAGGCGGACATCCCGGCCGGCCCGGTCAACACCGTTCCGGAAATGCTCACGGACCCGGTCCTGCGCGCACGCCTGACCGAGCAGCCCAGCGTCCCCGGCCTGCCACAGCCGAATTTCCCCGTGCATGCTCAACGCGGCATGCGCCCGACGACCGAGCTGCGCCGCGCCCCCGGTCTGGGCGAGCACAGCGCCGAGGTGCTGAAACAGATGGCCGACTGCAGCGAGGCCGAAATCGCCCAGCTCGCCGAGAACGGTGTGACGCGCCTGGGCGGTCCGCCGCGACTGCACGGCCCCAATCCCTCCCCGACCAGCCAGCCAGAGCCCACCCGAAAATGACTACACGAGAAGCCGTGATCGTCGGCGTCGCCGACGTACCACTCAAAGACGGCATGGTCGTCGAACCGTTATCCGTCCTGCAGGTGCAGGCCCGCGCAGCGCGCGATGCCCTGCGCGACGCCGGCCTGTCCATGCGAGATGTAGACGGCCTGCTGACCGCCGGCATGTGGGGTGTACCGGGTCCGGGGCAGCTATCCACCTTGACCCTGGCCGAATACCTGGGCATCGCCCCGCGCTTCCTCGACTCCACCAACATCGGCGGCAGCGCCTTCGAAGCACACGTCGCACACGCCGCCACCGCCATCGAGGCGGGACGCTGCGAGGTGGCGCTGATCACTTACGGCAGCACGCAGAAAAGCGAGAAAAGCCGCAACCTCGCCGGGCGGCCCTCACTGCTGACGATGCAGTACGAAACGCCCTGGGGCATGCCGACACCGGTCGGCGGCTACGCCATGGCGGCGAAGCGCCACATGCACGAGTACGGCACCACCTCCGAACAGCTCGCCGAGATAGCGGTGGCGACGCGCAAGTGGGCACAGCTCAATCCCGCCGCCATGATGCGCGGACCGCTGAGCATCGAGGACGTGCTGAACAGCCCGATGATCTCGGACCCGCTGCATATCCTGGATTCCTGCCTGGTCACCGACGGCGGCGGCGCCGTGGTCATGACCACCGAAGCCAACGCCAGGGCCATGGGCCGGACCCCGATCCACATCCGCGGTTACGGCGAGTCCAATACGCACTGGACCATCGCCGCCATGCCGGACCTGGCTCGCCTGACCGCGGCGGAGATCGCCGGCCGGGAGGCCTTCGGCCGCGCCGGCATCCGTCACGAAGACATCGACGTGGTGCAGATCTACGACTCCTTCACCATCACCGTCCTGCTGACCCTGGAAGCCCTGGGCTTCTGCAAGCGCGGCGAAGGCGGCGCCTTCGTGTCCAGGCAGCGCACCGCGCCGGGCGGCGCGTTTGCGCTCAACACCAGCGGCGGCGGACTGTCCTACGCCCACCCCGGCATGTTCGGGATCTTCCTGCTGATCGAGGCCGTGCGGCAGTTGCGCGGCGAGTGCGGCGAGCGCCAGGTGCAGAACGCGCGGACCGCCCTGGTCCACGGCACCGGCGGCACGCTGTCCAGCGGT
>JAJFJX010000090.1 GCA_021773655.1 Panacagrimonas sp. | reverse complement strand
AACTGGTGTCTTCAATTCAGCTGAATTGCTGAGCTTCACGCCAAGCTTGTCGCAGGTTGCCGTAAACCAATAATCGCGGAGGAGCGAAACATCATGGAAATACCCCTGACCCCACTGGAATTCTTCCGCCGTGCGCGCAAGCTGCACCCGGACCGCGAGGCCGTGGTGGACGGCAATGATCGCTGGACCTACCGCCAGTTCGGCGAACGCTGCGACCGTGCCTCGGCGGCACTGGCAAAGCTGGGGGTGGTCCAGGGTGATCGCGTCGGCACCATCGCGCCCAATACCCACCAGCACCTGGAGCAGTATTACGCGGTGCCACAGATTGGCGCGGTGATCGTGCCGCTGAACTACCGGCTGACGGCCGAAGATTTCGTCTACCTGGCCAACCATAGCGGTGCCAAGGTGCTGTGCGTGCACCCGGACTACTTTGCGCTGGTGGACAGCGTCCGCGACCAGATGAAGACGGTCGAGCACTTCATCGGCCTGGGCGGCGCGAAGGAAGGCTGGCTGGATTACGACCAACTGATCGAGGCGGCGCCTGCCAAGGTCCCGGCGGTGGAGATTGCCGAGACCGACCTGCTGTCGATCAACTACACCAGTGGCACCACCTCGCGACCCAAGGGGGTGATGATCACCCATCGCAACGCCTGGATGAACTCGGTGGGCGTGCTGGCGCACTGGAACATGACGCCGGCGGTGCGCTACCTCTGGACGCTGCCGATGTTCCATGCAAACGGCTGGACCTTCACATGGACGGTGAGCGCCGCGGGCGCCACGCATGTCTGTCTGCCCAAGGTGGAGCCGCTTCTGATCTACGAGATCATCAACCAGGAACAGATCACGCACCTGTGTGCGGCGCCGACGGTGCTGATCGCGATTGCGAACGGCCCCGAAGCACAGCGCAAGGCGGTCAGGAAGGGCGTCAAGCTGTTTACCGCCGGCGCACCGCCCGCGGCGCCCACCATCGAGCGCGTGGAAGGCGAGCTCGGCTGGGAAATCACCCAGGTCTACGGCCTGACCGAGACCTCGCCCTTCATCTCGATCTGCGAGTCCTTGCCAGCGCACGAGAAACTTTCGTCATCAGAGCGCGCCAAGCTCAAGGCGCTGCAGGGCGTGGAGTTGATCACGTCCGGTGAAACCGACGTGGTCGACGAAAACATGGTGCCGGTGCCGCACGACGGCACCACCCTGGGCGAGATCGTGGCGCGTGGCAACGTGGTGATGAAGGGTTATTACAACGACCCGGAAGCCACCGAAAAGGCCTTTGCCGGCGGCTGGTTCCACTCCGGTGATGCCGCGGTGGTGCATCCCAGCGGCTATATCGAGATCCGCGACCGTTTCAAGGACGTGATCATTTCCGGTGGCGAGAACATCTCCTCGATCGAGGTCGAAGGTGCGCTGCTGCGTCACCCGTCGGTGCTGGAAGTCGCGGTGGTCGGCATGCCGCACGAGAAGTGGGGCGAATCGCCCAACGCCTTCATCGTGCTGCAGTCGGACAAGACCGCGACGGCCGAGGAGATGAAGGCCTTCGCGCGCGAAAATCTCGCGCATTTCAAGGTTCCCAGCGCCTACCATTTCGTGACCGAGTTGCCCAAGACAGCCACCGGCAAGATCCAGAAGTTCGTGTTGCGCGGCAGTCAGGCTGGCATCGCTGCGCAATAGGGCGGCGCCTTTGAGCGGGGCCGACATCGGGTCGGTCCCGTGCCGTGCGGATCCACCGCGCGCGCGCCCTCTGAAGGGGGTGCGCGGACCCTGGCCGCGGCGGCTCCGGGTCAGGTTGCGATGTTCCGGCTGGAAGCGTCGTTCATGCGTTGCGCGCGCACGACGCGGAGACCCGGGGTCAGTGGGTGGCGCGCCGCGCCTGCGACCATAGCGAACAGGCGGTTTCGTCGTGCGGGCAGGACAGGTGTAGCTGGGCGTAGAACCAGCCGGTGGCCTCCAGTCCGGCGGGATCGATGCCCCGCGCGCCCAGGGTGTCGAGCACGCCCTGCTGTTCCTGGCGAGAGGCGAATCGACGCTGGCGGTACAGGCCCTCGATGCGGAAGGTTTCGTATCCGCGGTCGGAAAGTTCCTCCTCGATCTTCGAGAAGTCGAACATGCGCAGGACAAAATGTGCCATCCACGGACGCCGTTCGATGGCAGCATCCAGCACTCGGCCCAGGGTGCGCTCGGTGACATAGCCCACGCAGCCGGTGGAGACGATCAGATCGGCCCGGCTCAGCAAGTTTCGCTGCGTCGCGGTCGGCCCCCGGGTCTCGTAGTCGACGTGCAGGGCCTCGTCCAGAAAGCCCGCTGCCTTGCCGTAGGCCAGCGCCGATTCGGCGCAGTCCAGGCCGACCACGTTGAGGCGCGGGCGCGCCTGCGCGACCAGTCTGCGGTCCGAGGCCAGCATTGCGCCTCGATCCAGCCCGGTGGCCTCTGTGTAGCGCTGATAGAGGTCCTGGATCTCCAGATCGCACTTGAGCAGCGCGCCGTTGACCCCGTAGGAACAGCCGATGTCCACCAGGGTGGGGCAGGACAGCCCGCGGTGCTGTTGCAGCTCGGCCAGCAGACGCACGAAGCTGGGCTTGGCCTGTTGCGGTACGCAGTAGTCGAGTCGGCTCAGCGTGCAGAAGTACTCACGCGGGTCGGGTTGATCGTAGATGTGGTCCAGGACCACCTTGCCCGTACTGTCGAATCCCATGTTAAGGGCTCCAGGGTTCGTGGGTGAAAGTTCGGACCGGCAACGTGTCGTTGCGGGTGTGTGGCGTTTGGTGAGCAGTCAGTGCTCACCCGAACTGCCGATCACGGACGGCGTTCGGGGTTTTTCGACTGCGGCAATCGGGCGAGCGGATGCATTGCGCGCGCAGCCGTGCCGTGGCGAGCGGATGATCAATAGTGACGCAATTGTATTGCCCGCGCGCGGCCGGTGCCGAACCGCGAATGCTGCAATGGGCGATATCGATGCGCTGCCTCCGGCCGGGGCGTGCCTATGGACATCCCGGCGGCGCCGACGCAGGCTTCGGCGGATCACCTGAGCGGGCGCCGAAGGCAGATACCGAACATGCTGGATTCCGAAACCTTGTCAGCCGCCGCTGCAAGAACCCTGACGTTGATTCGCGAAGTGGCGAGCGCGCCGGAAACTTACGTTCAGCTGCTGGCCGCCGCGCTGTCGCTGCTGCTGGCCTGGGCACTGGCGGCCAGGCTGGCGCCTCTGGGCGTGCCCGGCACGCCGCTGCGAAGGACTCTGGAACGGCTCGCCTCCTTGCTGCAGCCGGCGGTGTCGCTGCTGCTGCTGGTGGTGGCAGCCGCGTTGTGCCGCACCTGGCTGGGGCAGGACGGCCTGCTGCGGGCCTCGGTCCTGCTGGCCGTGCTGTGGCTGGTGGAGAACGTCATCCGTCGGATGGACGTGGGCCCGCAGGTCGCGCGCCTGCTGCGACTGACGGTGCTGTTGCTGGTACCCCTGCACCTGTTTGGCGTGCTGGGCACGATCACCGCGGCGCTGGAGTCGATGTCGCTTCAGATCGGCAACCTGCACCTGACCGTCGGCGGATTGCTGCGGGTGGTGGTGTTCGGTTCGCTGCTGTTCTGGCTGGGGTGGGTGTCCAACAATGCCGGGATCAGCGCCATCCGCCGTCAGGAGCGGCTGGCTGTGCGCACGCGCGAGGTGTTCGCCAAGCTGTTCCAGATCGGACTGTCGCTGCTGGTGCTGCTGCTGTTCCTGCAGGTGATGGGGATCAACCTCACCGCGCTGGCGGTGTTCAGCGGCGCCATTGGTGTGGGCCTGGGCTTCGGCCTGCAGTCGATCGCCTCCAACTTCATCTCCGGCATCATCATTCTGTTCGACCGTTCGCTGTCGGTGGGCGACTACGTGGAGATCGAAGGCGGGTACTGTGGATACGTGCGCGAACTCACCCTGCGCTACACCACGCTGGAGGGCTTCGACGGCAAGGACGTGCTGGTCCCCAACGAGTCGTTCATCACCAAGACTTTTGTCAACTGGACGCACAAGAACGCCAAGCAGCGTTATCGGGTCGATTTTTCGGTGGCCTATCACACCGACATCCGCAGTCTTTGCGCGCTGGTGCGCGAGGCGGTGGCCTCCCATCCTCAGGTGATCTGCGGGCCAGAGGTTCCTTTCGAGGAGCGGCCGGACTGCGAGATCGACAGCTTCGGCGATTCGGGCGTCAACATGTTCGTCGAGTTCTGGATGGATGGCATCGACGACGGCCGCAACCGCGTCGGCGGCGACCTGCTGCTTCTGATCTTCGAGACGCTGCGCGAAAACGGCATCGAGATCCCGTTCCCGCAGCGCGAGGTGAGGATCCTGCCCGGTTCTGGCAGCGCCGCCTCTGGCGCCGGCCAAGCCGGATAGGGCGGGGCGCCCGCGCGCTTCAGCACGCCGCGGCCAGCACCCTTGCCAGCCGGTCGAGATCCTCGGCGCTCACATGCAGGTGCGGTGCGATGCGAATGCCATCGCCACGCTGCGCGGCGATGATGCGTTCGGTGACCAGGGCCTGCATCACACGATCCCGCGCGCCGGCGGGTGGCACCCAGGCACACAGATGCGGGGCGTGCGGCGTGCGCAGGCCGTCCAGCAGGCCGTGGCGCGACAGCGCCGTACGCAGGTGCGCGCTCAACCCGCCCAGGCGCGACGACAGGGCCGCGACCCCGCCCCAACGCTGGATCTGCTGCAATGCGGCTTCTGCCATGGGCACCGACAAAGGGTGCGGATAGGGGCCGAAGTCGAAGCGACGCGCGCCGGGACGATACGGCGGCAGGTGGGCGCCCCGCGTGGTGAAGTCGCCCAGCACCTCCAGTCGGGCCAGGGCGGTCTGTTCCAGCGGCACACCGTGTTCGCGCCAGCGTGGCGAGGCCCACAGCCAGCCCAGACCGTAGGGACCCAGCAACCACTTGTGCCCGGGCGCGACCACGAAGTCGGCTCCGAGGCGGTCCAGGTCCAGCTCCAGGATGCCGAGCGACTGGCTGGCGTCGATCACCAGCGCCGCATGCGCGCTGCGCGCGGCGTCGGCGATCACGGCCAGGTCCAGCAACGCGCCGTCGGCCCAGTGGCAGTGGGGAATGCAGATCACCGCGGTGCGTGCATCGATGCAGCCCAGCACCGCCGCGGTCCAGTCCTCGCCGGGCCGTGCGGCCGCGGCTCTCAGAACCGCACCGACGCGTTGTGCGCCGAGCTGCCACACGGTGCGGTTGGAGGGATATTCACGCGCCAGCACCACCACGTTGTCGCCGCCTTGCAGGGGCAGGTTGCGCGCCGCCAGCGCCATGGCGTAGCTCACCGACGGCGTATAGGCCAGTGCATCGGCCTGCGTGTGCAGCAGGGTCGCGGCCAGAGCACGCAGGGACTCGGTCTGCTCGATCCAGGCGTCTGCGGGCGCGGTCCAGGGTCGGGCGCTGTCGGTCAGCGCGCGCTGTGCCGCCGCAGTCACCGCGCGCAGGCGAGGCGCAGCACCGGCGGTGTTGAGCCACAGAACGTCGTCGGTCGGTTCGAAGGCGTCGGGCGTCGCGACGCTGTTCAGGTCCGTGACGGGGCCGCCAGGGGCAGGGCTGTGCGCAGGGCTCATGCTGCGTAGACTATAAGCGCGAATCGCATGCGGCCCCGCCGCCCGAAGATGCCAAGCCACCCAGAACGATAAGCCGTCCCGTCGTGCTCCAACGATCCAGGCCCAAACCGGTCGCTGCCGATGAAGAAACGGTGGTGGCGCTGCTACCAAGGTACCGTGCGGTGCGCGCGGCCAGCACGGCGCTCGCTGACGGCCTGTTCGCCGAGGACACGGCGCTGCAATCGATGCCCGATGCCAGCCCCGGCAAGTGGCATCTGGCGCACACGACGTGGTTCTTCGAACAGTTCGTGCTCGGGCAGGATTCCGGCTACTGTCCCTACGACGCACGCTGGCATTACCTGTTCAACTCCTATTACCAGAGCGTGGGCCCGATGCACGCGCGCCCACAGCGCGGAATGCTGTCGCGGCCGACGTTGCAACAGGTGCTGGACTATCGTGCCCATGTCGATGCCCGCATGACCGACCTGCTTGCCGGTTGCGAGGACCCGACGATCCTTGCGCGTGTCACTCTGGGCCTGCATCACGAGCAGCAGCATCAGGAGCTGTTCCTCACCGACCTCAAGCACCTGCTGTCGCTCAACCCGCTCGAGCCTGCCTACCGTCTGCGCGTGCCGCATCGGGTCGGGGTCGAGGCGATCCCGCTGCGCTTCATCGACGGTCCGGAAGGGGTGGCGCAGATCGGTCACGAGGGCGACGGCTTCGCGTTCGACTGCGAAACGCCGCGGCACCGGCAATGGCTGCACCCGCATGCGCTGGCCAACCGGCCGGTCAGCAACGGCGAGTACCGCGAGTTCATCCGCGATGGTGGCTACCGGCAGCCGGCGCTATGGCTGTCGGAGGGCTGGAACACGGTGCAGGGCCGGCAGTGGCAGCGGCCCATGTACTGGTCGGACGACCTGGAAACCGAGTTCACACTCGCCGGCCGGCAGCCGCTGGAGGCGGCCGCACCGGTCTGTCACCTGAGCTATTTCGAGGCCGATGCCTACGCGCGCTGGGCGGGCGCCCGCCTGCCCAGCGAGGCCGAGTGGGAAGTCGCCGCCGCGGCTCTGCCGGTGCAGGGGCAGTGCTTCGACCGGGACGTCCTGCACCCGCGGCCGGCACCGGCCCCTGCGGACGAGGGCCTGGTACAGCTCTACGGCGATGTCTGGGAATGGACGTCCAGCCCCTATGGCAGTTATCCCGGTTATCGCCCGCTGCCCGGTGCGCTGGGCGAATACAACGGCAAGTTCATGTGTGGCCAGTACGTTCTGCGCGGCGGCTCATGCGTGACCCCGGACGGCCACCTGCGCGCCACCTACCGCAATTTCTTCATGCCCCCGGACCGCTGGCAGTTCAGCGGCCTGAGACTGGCCATAGACCGATGAAACCGCCCGGCAGACCACTGCATTTCGAGTACCGCACCGACGCCGACACCAATGGCGGCGGCATGGCGGCCGATGTCCGCCGCGGCCTGCAGTCCGACCCCAAGCGCCTGCCGTCCAAGTATTTCTACGACGCCCGCGGCTCGGACCTGTTCGAGCAGATCTGTGCCCAGCCCGAGTACTACCTGACCCGCGTCGAACTCGGGATCCTGCGTCGGCACGGCCCGGACCTGGCTCGGGCCATCGGCGAGCGGGCCATGCTGGTCGAGTACGGCAGTGGCAGCGGCGTCAAGACGCGCCTGCTGCTCGAGGCGCTGATCGATCCGGTGGCCTACGTGCCGGTCGAGATCTCCGCCAGTGCGCTGAAGCAGAGCGTCGAGCAACTGGCGGCGCGCTTCGATCAGGTCCAGATGCTGCCGCTGTGTGCGGACTTCAACACCCGCGTCGCGTTGCCGACGCCGCGCCGCGAGCCGCGCAGCGTGCTGATCTTCTTTCCGGGATCGACGCTGGGCAACTTCGAGCAGACCGAGGCGCTGCAACTGCTGCGCGTGATGCACGACGAGATGGGTGCCCAGGGAGCGGCGCTGATCGGCATCGACCTCAAGAAGGACCCTGCGGTACTGGAGGCGGCCTACAACGACGCCGCCGGCGTCACCGCGGCCTTCACGCTCAATCTGCTGAGCCGGCTCAATCGGGAACTGGGCGCTGATTTCGACCTCTCGCAGTTCGTTCACCGGGCGCGCTACAACGCGCAGGCCGGGCGCATCGAGACCCACATCGTCAGCCGGGTCGACCAGCAGGTCCGGTTGCAGCAGGCCCGCATCGAATTCGCCGCCTGTGAAAAGATGCTGGTCGAATACAGCTGCAAGTATTCGCTGCCCGAGTTCGATGCCATGGCATCTCGCGCCGGGCTGCAGGTGACGCGGACCTGGACCGACGACGATCAGCGCTTTGCGTTGCTGCTGCTGCGCCGGGGCGCCGGCCCCGCGTCGACGGCGTGACGGCGCCGTGATGGCACCGACGATCAGGCTTCGACCCTGACGCCTTTCCAGAACGCGACGCGGCCTCGGATGTGCTCGGCCGCCGGCATCGGCTCGGGGTAGTACCAGGCGGCGTTGGCGTTGACCGCCCCGCCCACCACCACGTCGTGGTAGCGGGCTGTGCCTTTCCAGCCGCAGAAACTCTCGTGCGCCGAGGCGCGGAAGTAGCGTGAATCCAGCGCCGAGGCCGGGAAGTAGTGATTGCCCTCGACCACCACGGTGTCCTCGCTGATGGCCAGCACGGTGTCGTTCCAGATCGCTTTCATGTCAGCTCCTGACGGGCGCCAGGCCCGGTCTTTGATTCGCGCGCGACGCGGTATCGATCGATGAAACCTGTAGTGGCCTCGATCACCGCCTGCGGCTGGTCACGGTGCGGCGAGTGCGCGCAGGCGGGCAGCCGAAGCAGCGCCGTGCCCGGTACGAGGTCGGCGATGCGCTCGATCTGCGCCAGCGTGCCGTACTCGTCGTCCAGGCCCTGCACGGCGAGCACCGGGCAGCCACTGCCGGCGATGTCGCGCTCGATGTTCCAGTGGCGAAAGGCCGGGTCCAGCCAGATGTCGTTCCAGCCCCAGAATGCGGAATCCACGTCCCGGTGATGACGTGCGAGCCTGTCGCGCAGATCGGTGTGCCGATAGGCCTCGCGTACCTTGGCGATGCTGCCCACGCTGAGGTCTTCCACGAACAGGTGCGGTGCCAGCGCGATGACGCCGTGTACGCACTGCGGGAAGTGCGCTGCATGCAGCAGGGCTATGGAGCCGCCGTCGCTGTGCCCGAACAGCCAGACCGGCTGTTCGGCGGTGTCGATGCCCAGCGCATCGAAGACCGCAGGCAGCACGTCCTGCGCCTGATGGTGCATGAAGGTGACCGGCCATTTTTCGTGATCCGGACGCGCGGTCGACCGGCCATGGCCGGGCCGCGAATACACCAGTCCGCGCAGGCCACCGGCCCGGCACAGGCGCTGTGGAAAATCGCGCCACATCGAGACCGACCCCAGGCCCTCATGCAGGAACACCAGCAGCGGCGCGTCTGTACGCTCGGCGAACAGCAGCCGCGTTTCGATCCGGTACTCACGACCGCCTGCGCGAATCCCGACCCGGGTGTCGCTGGCGCTCATCGGCGAGCCGATTCCAGTTCGCGCAGCCTGAAGCGCTGGATCTTGCCGGTCGGGGTCTTGGGCAGTTCGTCGATGAAGTCGACGCGACGCGGATACTTGTGCGGCGCCAGACGTTCCTTGACGAAGGCCTTGATCCGCACCGCCAGCGCGTCGCTGCCCTCGACGCCGGGCTTGAGCACGACGAAGGCCTTGGACTTGGTCAGGCCGTCCCCGTCGCTGAC
>JAJFJX010000089.1 GCA_021773655.1 Panacagrimonas sp. | reverse complement strand
TAGTTATTCTCCTCATGGACAAGCGAACAGGAAGGAGAGCAAGATGCGCGCAGATGAAGGGATGAAGAAGAGGGTCAAAGGTCCTGGCTATTGGATTGGTCTCGTGGTTGCGGTGACGATCGCTGTGCTCCTGCCCAAGTTTCTCCCGGATCGAGAGGAGCGCTTGATCGCTTCCCTGCAGAAATCGGTGGAGGTCTTGAACGAGACTTGCCCTCAGATGCTGGACTCGGACACCCGCCTCGATTACGCGAGCGCAGGGCCGGGAAGGAAGATCACCTACTTCTGTACTATCCTCGGCGATGTCATTTCTGCGGCGGATGATGCCGAACTCTGGAATGAAATCAGGCAGGAGACTCTCGAGACAGTGCTCGCTAGCGACGAGATGGGATCTCTGCGATCCGAGGGAGTGTCCCTGGTTTATAGGTACAAGAACGAGGCGGGGGAGTTCATGGGCCAGGTCGAGTTGACGGAAGCGGATTATCGCTAGTTAGGTCGGGTCTATTTCTCCAGCTTCGTCAATGCTTCCCGCAGAGCTGCTTCTGGAACATCCACTGTGACCGTACCGGTCGAGACTCCATCCCACTCGAAGTCGGGAAGGCTGTCGCCGGGCAACGTCGCTGTCGATCGACCGGCAAACAGCCTCAGTCGCAGCTCGTACAGGCCGGCGTGCAGGAGGGTAACGGCTGCTCGGCCATCTCCATCGAGTCGTAGCTCTTGATGTCCGGGGGGAGGCTGCCGACGGCCGAGGTGAGTGAAGCCCCCGACAGCCCACCTCGTCTCCGTGCGATAGCCTACGACCCTGGCGCCATAGAGGGCGTTGGCCTTGGCCGGTGTCAGAGTGAATTGAGCGTGGACATCATTCGGCAGGGGGCTGGGGAAGCGCAGCAAGAAACTCGAGCCTTTGCCCTTATCCAGGGTGATTTCCTGATTCCGGTCCGTTAGCCGAAAGGTCCTGGATAGATAGCCGGGGGCTATCGCCAGAGCTTGGAGGTCTTGGCCGATAGCCACCAAGGCCACGCCATCCTCGGCGGGAACGAAGCTTCGTGATCCAGGGTCCATACTGCCGGCGAGGATCAGCCCTGCGCCGGTCACGTTAATCGTCTGGCCAGCTGGATCATGGAGCCTCACCTGAACTTGCTGCATCCCCGGCAGCAAGGTAATGCCCTTCAGGCGTGGGTCACGGACCTCACCGCCGGTGACTTCGATGTCTCTAACCGCGGCCAGGGGCTGCGACTGTCCGGGAACATGGACAAGCAGGTCGTAGAGGCCGGGATCGAGGCGGCGCCAGTTACAGATGACCCGATCGCCTTCGAGCTCGAGTCTGCTGGCCTCTGGCCGATGCGCCCGCTCTGCCTCGAACCTGCGCTGTAGTTCGTAGCGATAGAGATTCCATGGGGTGGAGCGCTGCACGAGGAAGCTGGCGGTCAAGTCCCCAGGCTGCGTCACTTCCAAGACTAGGTCGCTGGCTCCGGCGGTGAACTCGATTGGCGTCTTGGACATGTAGCGGACATCGCCGGATTGAATGCGCAGCCGTTCCTCTGACGTGAGCCCACGAATCTCGAATACTCCGGGCTCAGGCCAGGTTGTTGTTGTGAGAGGGTAGGTTGGCTGGCCATCGACCATCGCGGACAAGGCGATGTGGAAGGGGGGAGGTATCTCGTCTGAGGCCAGGACGGCGCGTCCGCTGCCCAGGATGCGTCCGGTACTGAACTCAACATCGCCAAGATCGTGATGGCCCGGATTCATACCTGGAGGAAGCTCCAAGTCCTGTCTTAGCTCCACGTCGAAATCGTTGTCGACCCAGAGCCGCAGATTCAGCTGAACTCCTTGCTCAGGATCCCTACCGAGAAGATAGACGGTGAAGTGTCCGGCCTGGTCGCTTCGGAGGGAGACGGCTCCACCCCCCATACTGCCCCTGCCATACAGGCACTGCATCCCGTCATCGGTGAGCGCTTCGCCTCGCCCGTCGAGAGCCCGACCGTGGAGAAAGAGCGTGTTCTCTGGCAGCCTGATCTCTGTGATCAGATCTGGTTCGCGTTTGCTGGGACCGGAAACGCCAGCTTCCGTGTATCCCTGCGAGACCTTGAGGTCGAAATCCTGATCGAGAACCACGTGTTCGAAGTGAGTGCTTCCCTCCGTCTCGATCATTCTCAGCCACCAGGGAGGCTTCTGTCCCGCGGGGTACAGCCACAAGAGCGGGCTGGCCATGTGCGAGATGTTCAGCCTCTGACCGGAAGCATCATTGACCCCGATGGTCCAGCTGCCGGTGGGAGGTAGCGTGATCACGGACTCTTCTCCGGGAAGCATGTCAGGATCGATGATGAGCCGGTTGCTCTCACCTCCGGGGGGGCTGGCTGCGACCACAAGCGAGTCACTAGCCAGGTCTTCCACGAGAGAATGCACGTTGAGGATTGTGAACCTCCCGTCTGCGTCACTCTCGCCTATGGTCTTCTTGGTACTCAGGGAGGCATCGGCGCTCGGATAGGCGGTGATCTCCACCCTGGCGGCGGGTCTTCCCAAGTAGTCCAGGACTCTCAGATCGACATTCTCGGATGTGTAGAGCAGCAAGACCCGATCAGTGCCTTGATCGTGGTCGATCTCGGTGCTGCCGAAGAGCTGATCCTTTCTAGCACAGAGTCGCAGGTATCCCTGCTCGGCAGGAATCAGGCAGCGACCCTCCGGATCCGTCTCGATTGCGATCCCGTACTTGCGCAGGAACTGTTCCGGGTCCTGCGAACGCATGTTCTCCAGTCGAAGTTGCTCCTGAACCTCGAAGTTGCGAGGGTTGAATTCTGGATCCGTGTAGTGCACCTCGGCGTTGGCGACCGGTTCACGAGTTGCTGCATTGAGGACCAGGAGATTCACCTGGCGGCCGCTTGGTTCAGCCGCCGTTTTGGTGCTCGGATCAACCCCTATGGTCTCACGATCGCTCGATCCCTCTGTCGGCAGCTCTGCATCTTGGGCAAGTTCTGTCGAGTCCAGGGCTTCGCCAGCAGCGAGCGGGACTGGCACTGGGTCACCGATGCTCGGCAGCAAGCCAAAGTAGTAGCCGCCGCCGATTAGGCTGAGCAATAGCGCGGTCACTACAAGCAGGAGAATTGGTCGCCTCAGATCCCTGGCCATCGCGTGTTCTCCTCTGCAGTGTGCCTGCGTCCCGATCGATCCCGGGTCGCGAGTGCGCTCGCTGCGCCCGGGTGCTGAGGATGATAGCGCCGGATCCTCGCATCTGACAGCTGCGACTGAAGTACGGAGTCAGGCACCTTCTTATCGAAAGAACGGCCCCGGGCAATTGGCGGAGTACTCTTGCTGCTCGTCAATCGATGCGGTGTCGCTGCTCAAGCCGCTAGCTCACGAACGCGACTGGTAGCTTGAGAGCAGGGAAGCGGCTGGTTCGATCGCGCCAATTGCCCGGGCCGGTTCTTTCGATAAGAAAGTGCCTGACTCCGTACCTTCG
>JAJFJX010000088.1 GCA_021773655.1 Panacagrimonas sp. | reverse complement strand
CGTGGCCTGGCCGTTCCTGGCCTCTCTCAAGCCCAGCGAGCGCGCCAAGGCGCTCGGCGCACCGGTGACGGTGGACATCGCGGAACTTGGCGAGGGTCAGTTGCTGATCGTCGGCTGGCGCGGCAAGCCGATCTGGATCGTGCGGCGGACGCCGGAGATGGTTTCGGGCCTGTCCAAGGTGACCGATGCGCTTGCCGATCCCAACAGCAAGCAGCCCCAGCAGCCGGATTACATTCAGGGCGAGGCGCGCTCCATCAAGCCCGAGGTGCTGGTGATGATCGGCTCCTGTACCCATCTGGGCTGCTCGCCGTCGTTCCGCCCGGAAAAGCCGGCGCCGGAAATCGCGGCGAACTGGCAGGGCGGCTTCTACTGCCCCTGTCACGGTTCCAAGTTCGATCTTGCCGGCCGCGTGTACAAGAACGTACCTGCACCGATCAACCTCGCGGTGCCTCCGCACCGCTTCGACGGCGACACGACGATCGTGATCGGCGAAGACCCCGTCGCCGCCTGAGGACGCCCGCACAATGGCCATCGTACCCAACCCGTACAAAACCACCGGATTCCTCGGCTGGATCGACGATCGTTTCCCGCTGACCAAGCTGTGGCGCGATCATCTGACCGAGTACTACGCGCCGAAGAACTTCAACTTCTGGTACTACTTCGGCTCGCTGGCCATGCTGGTGCTGGTCAACCAGTTGCTTACCGGCATCTGGCTGGCCATGCACTACAAGCCGGACGCGGCGCTGGCATTCGGCTCTGTCGAATACATCATGCGCGACGTTCCCTGGGGCAACATCCTCAGGTACATGCACTCCACCGGCGCCAGCATGTTCTTCGTGGTGGTGTATCTGCACATGTTCCGCGGCCTGATCTACGGCAGCTACAAGAAGCCCCGCGAACTGATCTGGATCTTCGGCTGCCTGATCTTCCTGGTGCTGATGGCCGAAGGCTTCGCCGGTTACGTGCTGCCCTGGGGCCAGATGAGCTACTGGGGGGCCAACGTGATCTTCAACCTGTTCGGCACCATCCCGGTGGTCGGTCCGGATATCGTGGTTTGGATCCAGGGCGACTACATCCCGGCCGACGCCACGCTCAACCGCCTGTTCTCGCTTCACGTCGTGCTGCTGCCATTCGCACTGGTGGGCCTGGTGATCGCGCACCTGATCGCGCTGCACGAAGTGGGCTCCAATAACCCCGACGGCGTGGAGATCAAGAAGCACAAGAACGAAAACGGCGTGCCGCTGGACGGCATCCCGTTCCATCCGTACTACACGGTCAAGGACGTCGTTGGCGTGGTGGTGTTTCTGATCATCTTCGTCGGCCTGATCTGTTTTGCACCGGACGGCGGCGGGTACCTGCTGGAGAAGCCCAACTTCCAGGAGGCCAATCCGCTGGTGACGCCCGAGCACATCGCGCCGGCCTGGTACTTCGGCGCCTTCTACGCCATGTTGCGTGCCACGCCTTCGATGTTCGGTTCGGCGCTGCCGGGCGTGATCGTGATGTTCGCGGCGGTGCTGATCCTGTTCTTCCTGCCCTGGCTGGACAAGAACCCGATCAAGTCCATCCGTTACAAGGGCATGATCACGCGGGTCACCACGGTGGTGTTCGGCATCGTCTACATGATGCTCAACTATCTGGGCATGCAGGCGCCCACCGATCTAGGCACCTTGCTGTCGCAGATCGGCACGGTCTACTACTTTTATTTCTTCTTCAGCCTGCTGTTCATCCACAAGCTCGAATCATCCCGGCCGGTTCCAGAGAGGGTGACCGCATGAAGCCTTCGTCTCCCATCATCAAGAAATGGGCCGCGCCACTGGCGCTGGCGTTCGGGGCGCTCACCGCGTCGGCTGGCGTGCTGGCGGCCGGCGGTGGTGCGCTTCCCTACAGCTACGAGGCAGACGTCGACAACCTGCCCTCCCTGCAGCGTGGTGCCAAGTACTACATGGCGTACTGTTCGGGGTGCCATTCCATGCAGTTCATGCGCTACAGCCGGATCGCCAGCGACCTGGAGATCCCGGAGCAGATGCTGCGGGACAATCTGATGTTCACCGACGGCAACATCGGCGACACGATCGCCAGCGCCATGCCGGCGGAAAAAGGCGAAGACTGGTTCGGGCAGCGGCCGCCCGATCTGACGTTGGAGACCCGCGCGCGGGGCGAGGACTGGGTCTACAGCTATCTCAAGAGTTTCTACGTCGATCCGGAGCGCCCCATGGGCGTGAACAACCTGGTGCTGGCGGGGGCTTCCATGCCGCATGTGCTGTGGGAGCAGCAGGGCTGGCAGGTGCTGGCGTCCGAGGATCACGATGAGAAGGAAGGCGGCCACGATGGCCACGGCCATGCCGATCCCTTCGATTCAGTCCGCAAAGGCGCGCTGTCCCCCGCCGAGTACGACAAGTTCGTCGGCGATCTGGTCAACTTCATGGCCTATGCGGCCGAACCGGGCCGAACGGATCGTCAGGCGCTGGGGGTCAAGGTCCTGGTGTACCTGTTTGTGCTGCTCGGTTTTGCCTACCTGCTGAAGAAAGAATACTGGCGCGATATCCACTGATAAGACGCCCCTGCGGCAGCTACGACGAACCGGCCCCTGGTGGGCCGGTTTTTTTTGAGCACGACCCGGTGGGTCGTGCGGGCAGCTGACTTCGACTGGGCGCGTGCAGGACATTGGCCGCCCGGATTGCGGCGGCGAATGCCTCCGCGGTCTAGGTCAATTTGCCTGCCGCGATCCGGGGGTGCACATTGCGCGTTGGTTAGGGTGGCGGGGGGCTGCCTTTCAATGGCATTGCGCAGCAAGACCAAGTATGTGCCGGCAGCCAAGCCGGCCTCGAACGCGGGCGTGACGCTCTACTGCACGCGGACGGCAGTTGCCTGTCATTGGGTGCGGCTGGTGCTGCGCGAAAAAGGAGTGACCGACCTGCGCATGCGGGTGCAGGACAGCGGAGCGGTCGATGAGGACCTGGTCACCATCAACCCTTCGCAGAGCTTGCCCACACTGACTGATCGCGAATGCGTGATCTATCCGGCCCGACTGATCGCCGAGTTTCTGGACGAGCGTTATCCGCATCCGCCGATGATGCCGCCGGAAGCAGCGGTACGCGCCCGATTGCGCATGGCGATGCAGCAGCTCGAACAGGACTGGTTCCCGCAGGTTCGCGCCATGGAGTCCGGCACCGCCACGGCGGCGCGCGACGCGCGCAAACAGCTGGGTGAGCGCCTGGCCGCCAGTGCGCGCCTGTTTCCGGCGCGCGGTTGGTTCCTGGGCCTGGATTACGGAATCGCCGACTGTGCGTGGTCCGCGCTGCTATGGCGCCTGGCGACGCTCAAGATGCAGATGCCTTCAGGGACCGACCCGATTCGGCGCTACGCCGAGCGTGTGTTTGCCCGTCCCGCGTTCGGGGGCAGTGTCGCCAGCACGCCACCCCCCGTGTCCAGGCGCGCGTAGCGCGAGGGTGGCCGGGGTGCCGGGATTCGCCTGATCGCGATCCGGTGGCCGGTGATGCGGGCTAGAATATCCCGATGACTCATCAATCCCGCCGCCCGTACCTGATCCGCGCCATCCACGAGTGGGCGACCGACAACGGCTACACCCCGCACCTGCTGGTATCCACCGATGTCGAAGGTGTCAGCGTGCCGCGCGAATACGTCCAGGACGGGCGGATCACCCTCAACGTGAGCCTCATGGCAGTGCAGAACCTGGACCTGCAGACCGATCCGATCTGGTTCTCGGCACGGTTCTCCGGTCGTTCGTTCGAGGTCACGGTGCCGGTTGGTGCAGTGCTTGCGGTATTTGCCCGCGAAAACGGCGAAGGGATCGTGTTCGGAGAAGTCGAACAGCCGGCCCCGCCGGACGATACGGCGCCCGTGCAGTCCGAGTCCGAGGGATCGGCCGTCCCGGCCAAGGCCAAGCCCGGCCGCAGTCATCTGCGGGTGGTGAAGTAGGCGGCCAGGCGCGCCGCGGAGCCCCGACGGCCGCTGCATCGCGTCGCAGGCCCCCGGGGGCTCGAGATTGATCGGCGCGCGGCCCGGGTCGGGAGCGTGTCGACTGCATCACATTCAGCGCGCCCATCTGCACATCTCGTCGGCCCCCCTGTTGCGGTGCGCAGGCAACCTGTTATAGCAAGAGGGGCCCGCGAGCCGACCGGGATCCGGCCGCCGCCAACCGCGCGTGATGACCTCGACGCGTCGGTTTTGTTATGCCATCCGCATCACCCGGCGTCGATTGCCCGACGCGCGCTCGATCCGAGAGGTCGTACCAGGAAACGCCATGTCCGCTACTGATTGTCCGAGGCCAAATCTCCGTTTCATGCGAGCCCTGGCACTGCTGCTTGTGGCACTGACGGCCGCCGCGTGTGGCGGCGGCGGCAGCAGGGGTCCGATGATCGAGGGCCCGCCCGCCGGGGAGCCCGTACCTGAGCCCGTACCGGAGCCCGTACCCGAGCCCGAGCCGACGCCAGTACCAGTGCCTGTTCCAGATCCGGGCGTCGAGCCGGAGCCCGTCCCGGTCCCGAATCCACCAGAGCCTGTGGCGCCGTTAAGTTCCGAGGCGGCAGCCCGGCTGCTGACCCAGGCGACCTTCGGGCCGACGCTGGACACGATCACGGCCGCCAAGGGCATGACCTACGCGCAATGGGTCGAGCAGCAGGCGGGCCTGCCGCCGACCTATGTACTGCCGCAACTGCCCGCCAATCAACCCGATTTTTCCAAGACCTGGTGGGAGACGGTGGTCAACGCCGAGGATCAGCTGCGGCAGAGAATGGCGTTTGCCCTGTCGGAAATCATGGTGATTTCGGGACAGTCCGGCGCCATCGAATTTCGCAATCGTGGCTTTGCGTCCTACTACGACTCGCTGATCCGCAATGCGTTGGGGGATTTCCGCACGCTGCTCGAGGATGTGACCCTGTCGCCGGTGATGGGCAAGTATCTGAGCATGTTCCGCAACGACAAGCCAGACCCGGTAGCCGGGACGCACGCAGATGAGAATTTCGCTCGTGAAATCATGCAGCTGTTTACCGTTGGCCTGGTTGAACTCAACCTCGACGGGACCCCGCGGCTCGACGCCGCTGGGCAGACCATTCCCACCTACGGGTTCGAGGAGATCGAAGGTCTGGCCAATGCATTCACCGGCTGGGCCTCGCCCGGGGATTCGACCAACAGCGGCGGCGAGTCCGCATGGAGGTTCAACTACGACGAGGAAGTTCCGATGGTTCCCTACGAGAACCATCACGACACCAATGCCAAGCGCATCATCGGCGGGGTGACGCTGCCCGCCGGGAACACCGCGTCCGAGGACCTGAGGCTGGCGCTGGACACGCTGTTCAACCATCCGAACGTGGGACCGTTCATCGGCAAGCAGCTGATCCAACGCCTGGTGACATCCAATCCTTCGGCGGCCTACGTGAGGCGGGTGGCCACGGTGTTCAACGACAACGGCGCCGGTCGCCGGGGAGATCTGCAAGCCGTCGCGCATGCCATCCTGAGCGATCCCGAAGCCATTGCGGTGGGAGATGCGTCCTACGGCAAGTTGCGCGAACCGATCATTCGTCTGGCCCACCTCTGGCGTGCCTTCGATGCCAGCG
>JAJFJX010000087.1 GCA_021773655.1 Panacagrimonas sp. | reverse complement strand
CCTGGTTGATACCAACGTCCTCGTGGACGTCCTCGAGGACGATCCCGACAGGGCCGACTGGTCGATTCGCCAGCTTCGCGCACAGGCGCAGGTGCACGAGTTGTTCATCAACCCCGTGATCTACGCCGAGTTGTCTCTGATCTTCGATTCCGTCGAGGGGCTGGATGGCGCGCTGGACGCGATGGAACTCGGCGTGAAGGAACTGCCGCGCCCTGCGCTGTTCCTCGCCGGACGCGCCTTCGTGAAGTACCGGCGTGCCGGGGGGTTGCGTACCAACGTGCTGTCCGACTTCTTCATCGGCGCCCATGCTGCCGTGCTTGGTTGCGGAATCCTCACTCGCGATCTGCGACGGTTCCAAAGCTACTTCCCCACCGTTTCGCTGGTGGGACCGGAAGCGTCTTGAATACCGGGTCCACGCAGTCCGTCGTGAGGGCCGAGGCAGACGCCTGCCGGCAACATGTAACCTCGCGTCAGAATAGTTGAGGTTCATTGCCACCAATCAATTTGGTTGATGTCCGCCTGCCAGGCTTCGACGGCACCTCGCCCTGATGAGCAGCGCCGCCCCAGGCAAGCGTCATTCCCGCGAAGGCGGGAATCCAGGCCGAGGGCGCGGAAGAGACCTGCCGCAGCGCTCGGCTCCAGGCACTGGATTCCCGCTTTCGCGGGAATGACGACTTTTCGTGTCGGCTCCAGCCCCAGCATCAGCGGGAATGACGGCATTCTCGGGCCGGCTACAGGAACTGAAGGCCGCGGCAGCGGCGCGGCGAATCACTTCGTGGTCCGTGAATTGAGCCCGGGGCTTTCTGGTTGGTGTCCGCCTGCCGGGCTTCGTGGGTAGACCCTGTCTCGTGGGGCAGCATACTGCCGCCGCTGGACTGGGGAATCGAGAACAGCGGCGTTGGCTGTTCCAGGCATTGAAAGTGACGATTAAGTCGTCATTTATGACGATTAATAAGCATTAACAGGATCAAGTCGCCATGTGTGACGACACCGTTTGACTCGTCACACATGGCGACTTGATGCGTGTATGCTGATTTTGTCGTCGTTTGTGTCGAATTATGCGAATCCAGTCTTCCACCACTGACGAAGCCGTCCTGCAGGAGCTGGGGCAACGGCTGGCCACGGCCCGCCTCGCGGCCAACCTCAGCCAGGCCGGGTTGGCCGAGCAGGCCGGGCTGTCCAAGCGCACGATCGAGCGCCTGGAATCGGGCGAGGTGGCGACGCAGCTCTCCAGCCTGGTGCGCGTGTGCCGGGTGTTGGGCCTGCTGGAGCGCCTGGACTTGCTGATCGCAGCGCCCACGGCAAGCCCGATGGCGCAGATCAAGCGGCAGGCGCAACCGCGCCTGCGTGCCTCCGGTGCCCGCGGAGCGGTTGCCGCGACGAAGAAGAAATGGACCTGGGCGGAGACGATCCCCGGCAAGCCATGACTCTCGCCGAAGTACGACTCTGGGGACGCACCATCGGCGCGGTGTCACTGGACACTGAACCTGGCTCGGGGCCTGGCTCGGGGCGCGACACCGCGGTCTTCGAGTACGACGCGGCCTTCGCCGGGAGCGGCATCGAGATTTCGCCCTTGATGATGCCGCTGTGTCGGCAGCTCTACAGCTTCCCCGAGCTGCCGCAGAAAACCTTTCACGGCCTGCCCGGCCTGCTCGCGGATTCCCTGCCGGACAAGTTCGGCAACGCGCTGATCGACGCCTGGCTTGCCACGCAGGGCCGCAGGCCTTCGAGCTTCAACGCCGTGGAGCGCCTCTGCTACACGGGCACGCGCGGCATGGGGGCGCTGGAGTTCGCGCCGGTCACGGGACCGAAGCCGAAAAAGAGCAAGAAGATCGAGATCGATGCGCTGGTGAAGCTGGCGTCGGACGTGCTGACGCAGCGTGAAAACTTCCAGGGCACGCTCGGCGAGAAAGCGCGTGACAAGGCGCTGGCCGACATCCTTAGCGTGGGCACCTCGGCGGGCGGTGCGCGGGCCAAGGCGGTGATCGCCTGGAATCGCAACACGCAGGAGATCCGCTCGGGGCAGGTTTCCGCGGGCGAGGGCTTCGAGGACTGGCTGATCAAGTTCGACGGCGTGTCCGGCAACAAGGACAAGGAACTCGAAGACCCCAAGGGCTACGGCGCCATCGAATATGCGTATCACCTGATGGCCAGGGCGGCCGGCATCCACATGAGTGAATGCCGCCTGCTGGAAGAAAACGGTCGCCGCCATTTCATGACGCGGCGTTTCGACCGTCTGAAAGGCGGCTCCAAGCTGCACATGCAGTCGCTGGGCGCACTGGCGCATTTCGATTTCAACCAGGCGGGTGCGTACAGCTACGAGCAGGCCCTGATGACGATCCGCCAGCTCGGCCTGCCGATGGCCGCGATCGAGGAACAGTTCCGCCGCATGCTGTTCAACGTGGTGGCGCGCAACCAGGACGACCACGTGAAGAACATCGCCTTCCTGATGGACAAGCAGGGGCAGTGGTCGCTGGCCCCGGCGTTCGATGTCACCTACAGCTACAACCCGTCGGGCGAATGGACGGCGCGCCATCAGATGACCGTCAACGGCAAGGCGGACGGATTCACCCGGGGGGATTTCAAGGCCTGCGCCAGGGTGGCGATGCTCAAACGGGGCCGTGAGGCCGCAATGCTCCACGAGGTGCTCGCCGCGGTGCGGCGCTGGCCCGAGTTTGCTGCGCAGGCAAAGCTGTCACAGGCCTGGACTACGCAGATCGCGAACGCCCATCGCCTGAGCATCGATGCCGCGGAAGGTGCCTCCCGCAGCGCTCGGCCACCGACACCGGATTCCCGCTTTCGCGGGAATGAGGGCTCGGGTTGAGGGAGGCCTGCGCCTCGACGCACTGGATTCCCGCCTTCGCGGGAATGACGACTTTTCGAGTCGGCTCCAGCATCAGCGGGAATGACGGACTTTTCTTGTCGGCTCCAGCATCAGCGGGAATGACGGCCTTTGCGCGTCGGCTCCAGGAACTGAAGGCCGCGGCAGCGGCGCTTCGAATCACTTCGAGGCCCGTGACGTGAGCCCCGGGACTTTCTGGTTGGTGTCCCCCTGCCAGGCTTCGACGGCACCTCGGCTTGATGAGCAGCGCCGCCCCAGGCAAGCGTCATTCCCGCGAAAGCGGGAATCCAGGCCGAGGGCGCGGAAGAGACCTGCCGCAGCACTCGGCTTCCGACACTGGATTCCCGCCTGCGCGGGAATGACGACTTTTCGGGTCAGCTCCAGCATCAGCGGGAATGACGGCATTCTCCTGCCGGCTCCAGCATCAGAAGGCCGCGGCAGCGGCGCGTCGAATCACTTCGTGGTCCGTGCCTTGAAGCCGGGACGTTCCGGTTGGTGTCCCCCTGCCAGGCTTCGACGGCACCTCGGCTTGATGAGCAGCGCCGCCCCAGGCAAGCGTCATTCCCGCGAAAGCGGGAATCCAGGCCGAGGGCACGGAAGAGACCTGTCGCAGCACTCGGCGTCCGACTCTGGATTCCCGCCTGCGCGGGAATGAGGGCTCGGGTTGAGGGAGGCCTGCGCCTCAACGCACTGGATTCCCGCCTGCGCGGGAATGACGGCATTTTCGTGTCGGCTCCAGGATCAGAAGGCCGCGGCGGCGGCGCTTCGAATCACATAAGCCCCCGTAACCTGGGGCCTCTTTAGGCCCCTCCGCGACGCTTCAAATCCGGCCTGGCGGGGATTCCGAGCCATGCCTGGCGACCTCCGGATCATGGGGTTTTACGGTCCCGGGGGCGTGGGCGTGCATGGGAAAAAAGGTTCCCCGCCGCGCACAGTTCGCAGAGAATGTCGTCCGCATGATCTCTTCGGCGTGCCCGCGCGCGCCAACCGGGAAGCCGCCTGGCGGCGACCATCATTCACGAGGCATTTGAAACCGAGGTTTGCAGTGAACGAAAAAACTCTGAACGAAACCGCGCTGGGCATGGTTGCACCCGGTCGCGGACTGCTGGCGGCAGACGAATCCACCGGCACCATCAAGAAGCGTTTCGACGGGATCGGGGTTGAAAACACCGAGCCCAACCGGCGCGCTTACCGCGACATGCTGTTCAACACGCCTGGCTTCGAGAAGCACACGTCCGGCGTGATCCTGTTCGAAGAGACGCTGTTCCAGTCCAGCCTGGCCGGCGAGCCATTTTCCAAGCTGCTTGCGTCCAAGGGCGTGATCCCCGGCATCAAGGTGGACAAGGGCGCCAAGCCGTTGCCCGGTGGCAAGCCCGACGAGACGATCACCGAAGGGCTGGACGGCCTGCGCGAACGCCTGCTCAAGTATCGCGAAGCCGGCGCGCGATTTGCCAAGTGGCGCGGCGTGATCGTGATCGGCAACGGTGCGCCGAGCTACAACGCGATCCAGACCAATGCCCACGCGCTGGCGCGCTATGCAGCGCTGTGCCAGGAGGCGGACATCGTGCCCATCGTCGAGCCCGAGGTGCTGATGGATGGCGACAACACCGCAGCGACCTGCGAGGAGGTCACCACCTGGGTGCTCAAGGAGGTCTTCCAGCAGCTCTACTACCAGAACGTGCTGCTCGAAGGCATGGTGCTCAAGCCGAACATGGCGGTGTCCGGCATCAGGTGTGCGACGCAGGCTTCGGTGGACGAGGTGGCCGAGCGTTCGGTCCGCATGCTGCGAAACTGCGTGCCCAGCGCGGTGCCCGGCGTGGCGTTTCTCTCCGGCGGCCAGAGTGACGAACTGGCCACGGCGCATCTGGACGCCATGAACCGTGTCGGCAACCTGCCCTGGAAGCTGACTTTCTCCTACGGCCGCGCGCTGCAGGCGGCCGCGCTCAAAGCATGGAGCGGCAAGGACGTGGAGGCCGGCAAGAAGGCGCATCTGCATCGTGCGCGCATGAACGGTCTGGCCAGCCTGGGCCAGTGGGAAGCGGCGCTGGAAAAGGCTGCCTGAGCGATCGGTTGGCCGGTCCGGTCCGACCCGACCCGACCCGACCCGACCTGGCCTGGCCTGAAAAGCGTACCCGCGCCGGTCAATGGCTGACCGGAGCGGGTTTTTTCTTGCGCTCTGAGGCGGTGCAGACGCCAACAAGCCTGGGAACGCTCACGAGCAGGGCGGGCAGAAAGCTGAGCGTGACCTCCCAGGCGAACAGCAGGCCGGCTAGAACCGGAGGGCGGCCAATGAGGTTCAGCTGGCGCAGACGCATCGAGCGTGATCCGTCCCTGCTCCCGGGCCGGAGCTGGCTGTCACGGATTCGATCCCTCAATGATTGCGCCCGACGCCATCCAGCAGTTCACGTGCCAGGTTGCGGCTTGCCGCTGTCAGGCTCTGCCCTCCGATCATTCGCGCCAGTTCCGCCACGCGATCAGGACCTTCGAGTACCTTCACCGCGGTGAAGGTCTGGCCCTGGCGCACGGACTTGCTCACCGCCAGGTGGCGGTGCCC
>JAJFJX010000086.1 GCA_021773655.1 Panacagrimonas sp. | reverse complement strand
AGCGTCCGGCGCTGGCGCTGGCCGCCACCGCGGCCATGGTGCTGGGCAACGCGCTGGGGCTGTGGACCGTGATGCAGGGCGCATTCCTGGCGGCGGCAGTGATCCTGGCGGGTCGCTGCACCACGCTGGCCAAGGCTCGCCAGTCGATCGACTGGTCGATGCTGATCGTCATCGCCGCCGCCATCGGCATCGGCAACGCGCTCGACAGCAGCGG
Source organism: Panacagrimonas sp. (assembly GCA_021773655.1). Taxonomy (GTDB): domain Bacteria; phylum Pseudomonadota; class Gammaproteobacteria; order Nevskiales; family Nevskiaceae; genus Panacagrimonas. The sequence goes on along the minus strand of JAJFJX010000086.1, from coordinate 12,262 downwards.
TGTGCTGGCGCCCATCGCCCACACGGCCATCGAGGCCGCCGGCGACCGACCGCGTCTGGTGGTGGCCGCAATCTTCCTGGTTGCCGCACTGGTCACCTCCCTGGTCTCAAACGCCGCTGCGGTGGCGCTGACCATGCCGCTGGCGCTGGCGGCGGGTTCGGGCGCCGGCCTTTCGGCACACGCCGTCACCATCACCGTCATCGTCGGCTGCTCGGCCTCGTTCGCCACGCCCATGGCCTACCAGACCAACCTGATGGTGATGGGCCCGGGCGGCTACACCGTGTGCGACTTCGCCCGATTCGGCCTGCCGCTGGTGCTCCTCTTCGGCGTGCTGGCGGTGGCTCTGGTGCCGGCGATCTACTGATTGCGGCAGGGGCTGAGGCCCGCAGCGGCGGGCAGGATCCATCCGGGAGCCGCCTTGCCGCTCAGGCCGTGTGCGAGTCGGGTTGCGGATGAATCGACTCGATCCGGACCGAAGACCGGCCCGATGGTCGCGTGCGCCGCTTCTTGGCCGCGAAGTGCAGCAGGAACTCCATCTGGTCGGCCAGGATCCGGCGATTGGACAGGATCAGGTACTCGGCCAGGTTGGGGGTGTAGGGCACCGCCAGCAGTTTCATGTTGGCTTCTTCGGGCGTGCGGTCTGCCTTGCGGTGGTTGCACCTTTCGCAGGCGGTGACGCAGTTTTCCCACACGCTGTCGCCGCCGCGGGAAGCGGGCAGGACGTGGTCGCGGGTGAGCAGGCTGACCGGGTACTGCTGGCCGCAGTACAGACACAGGTTGCGGTCGCGCTGGAACAGGGTGCGGTTGGTCAGCAGAGGGATGCCGGAAGCGTATTTCCGCGAACGGTCGGCCACCGCGATGATGGAGCCGATCTCGAAGCTGGTGCGCAGGCCGGTCAGTGCACAGATGCCGCCGCGGATGCGAAAGCGTTCCTCGCCGGTTTCCCAGCATACCCGGTGGCGTGCGTACAGGGTCACGGCCGACTGCCAGCGGATCCAGGCCACGGGCTGGCCGCCTGCGTCGAGCTTGAGGATGGATGGAATCATGGTCGTGCCTTGAATCCTGCGGTCTGGCGCGGTGCGCACCTGCTTCGACAACCGTCCGAATGTGCCTGCTTCACATGGCCTGTTCAAGACAGAACAGGGCAAAAAAACAGGATAGCAGCATATTGTTCTAGCTTTTTTAACAGCCGGCCGGCAGCCCTGCGAGGTTCGCGCCGGATCGGCACCGCGCGCCGCTCGGCCGTAGCCTCAGCCGCGGAAGTAGGCCTGCGCCAGGGCTTCGTGCAGTTCGCCGAGGCCGATCTGGAGCTCGTCGATGAACTCGGACAGGCCGCGTTCGACCAGGCGATCGATGCTGGCGTCCTGCACGATCGCGCGCACCCGCCACAGCGTGCGCTCGACGTTTCGGTGTTGCGGCAGTTGCGGCAGCGACGCGCCGATGTTGCCCAGGCAGTGCATGACGCTGCGCGGAAATTCGCGGTTCTGCAGCAGGAAGCGCAGCACGCCGGAGCGGTTGACACGCGCACGCACGTGGCGACGGTACATCTGGTAGGCGGTGAGCGAGCGCAGCACGCTCATCCACTGGATGTTGTAGAACGGCGCCAGGTCCTGCTTGGGCCCGGTATCGATCAGCGAGGTCGAGCGCACGTCGAGGATGCGCGTGGTCATGTCGGCCTGCTCCAGATGGGTGCCGATCTGGAGGACGTGGAAGCCGACGTCGCGACTCATGTTGCCGATCAGCGTGCCGTAGACCAGCACGCTGCTGTCGACGATGCGTTGCAGGAAATCCTGGCGCCGGGTGCGTGACATCACCATCTCGCCGCGACCCTGTACGAAGTAGTGCAGGTCGTTGAGGCGTTCCCAGACCTCGCGCGGCGCGGTGTCGCGCACGGTGCGCAGGATTTCGCGCGCCAGTTGCAGTGACGACAGGATGGAGCCGTGATGGCGCTCGTCGAGCATCAGGAAGCGCAGCACGTTGGGCTCGGAGAAATCGTTTTCGTAGTGCTCCAGGAACAGTTCGTCGGCTCCGACGATCTGCACCAGCGGTTCCCAGCCGAAGGTGATGGTGCGCGGCAGGTCGAGCAACAGGTTGCTGTTGACGTTGATCAGGCGCGCGGTGTTCTCGGCCCGCTGCAGGTAGCGGCCGAACCAGTAAAGGTTGTCTGCTACGCGAGACAGCATCAGCCGGTTCCCCCCGTCTGGCTCTGCCACTGGCCGCTGGCGGCCTGGTCGGCTTCGGTGTCGACCACCCAGGTGTCCTTGGCGCCGCCGCCCTGGCTGGAATTGACCACCAGCGAGCCCCGCACCATTGCCACCCGCGTCAGGCCGCCGGTGGTGACATAGGCCGAGCCACGGTCGCGCAGCGGGTCACGCGACAGCACGAACGGGCGAAGGTCCAGGTGACGCGGTTCCACCGTCTCGTCCGGCATCAGGGTCGGCGCGGTGGACAGCGACAGTGTGGGCTGGGCCATGTAGTTGCGCGGATTGGCCAGAATCAGGTCGCGGAACTTGTTCCGCTCCTCGGGCGTGGAGCGCGGTCCGATCAGCATGCCGTAGCCCCCGGACTCGTTGGCGGGCTTGACCACCAGCTTGTCGAGGTTGGCAAGCACGTGGGCGCGGTCCTTCTCGAACATGCACAGGAAGCTGGGCACATTGGGCAGGATCGGGTCCTCGCCCAGGTAGTACTTGATCATCTTGGGCACGAAGGCGTAGACGACCTTGTCGTCGGCCACGCCGGCGCCCGGCGCGTTGGCCAGCGCCAGGTTGCCGCGCAGCCAGGCGCGCATCAGGCCCGGAGTGCCCAGCACCGAGTCCTCGCGGAACGCCTCGGGGTCGATGAACAGATCATCGATGCGCCGGTAGATCACGTCGACGCGCTTGGGGCCGTAGATGGTGAGCATGTAGCAGCAGTCGTCGTCTCCCACATACAGGTCCGAGCCTTCCACCAGTTCGATGCCCATCTGCTGCGCCAGCCAGGCGTGCTCGAAGTAGGCGCTGTTGTAGATGCCCGGCGTGAGCAGCACGATGTTGGGCTGGTCCAGCGGTCGCGGTGACATCGCCACCAGCATGTCGTAGAGCTGGGCGGGATAGTCGTCCACCGGCAGGATCGTGGTGTTCTCGAACAATTCCGGGAACACGCGCTTCATCACCATGCGGTTTTCGACCATGTAGCTGACGCCGGAGGGCACGCGCAGGTTGTCTTCGAGCACGTAGAGCGTGCCGTCCCTGTCGCGGACCAGGTCGGAGCCGCAGATGTGGGCCCACACGCCATTGCGCGGGGTGGTGCCGACGCACTGCGGGCGGAAGTTCACCGATTCTGCGAGCAGCGATTCGGGGAAGACCTTGTCGCGCACGATGCGGCGCTCGTTGTAGAGGTCCTGGATGAAATGGTTGAGTGCGGCCACACGCTGTCGCAGGCCGGCTTCGGTGCGCTCCCATTCGCGGCGCGGGATGACGCGCGGAATGACATCGAACGGCCAGGCGCGATCCACGTTCTTGCCTTCGCTGTAGACCGTGAAGCTGATGCCCATGACCTTGATCGCCAGATCCGCGGCCAGCCGGCGCTCGGCCAGTTCGGCGTCGGTGAGGTCATCGAGGTATTCGGCGACGCGCCGGGCCGCCTCCCGCGGCTGGCCGGGGGCCTCGAAGAGCTCGTCGTAGAAGTCCTGACAGTGGTATTGACGCCAGTCGATGGCCATGTGCGCGAGGCGGGCGCTGTTGTCTGAATGGTGCAAACCTACCGGAATGGCGACGCAAAACACAGGCCATCACGTTAAACTCCGTCGACCTCATCTGCTCCGCCCATGGCCAAGACCCGATCCGCCCTTGAAATCAAGGGCCGTATGCTGTCGCTGACCCGGATCCGGATCCTGGATACGGATGCGGACGCCATCGAAGCCCAGCTGCGCGCCTTCACGCGCACTCTCGGCGAGGCGGCTGCCGGCCTGCCGGTGCTGCTCGAGGCCGACATCAAAACCGCGCTGGAGCCCATCCTCGAAAGAATCCGAAGGGTCGGCCTGCAGCCTCTGGCAGTGCTCGAAGGTCCTCTGGCCGCGGCGGCGCGCAAGCTGGGGCTGCCGGTGCTGGCTGCCGATGCGCTGGCCGCGGACGCTGTGGCGTCGGCGGCTAGCAGCCGATCCGCCGCCATGGTCCAGGCGCCTGAGTCCGTACTCGTACCCGCCCCTGCGCCCGCAGCGGCGATGCCGGCCGCGGCGCGCAAGCCGACACGCGTCATCACCGAGCCCATCCGCTCCGGCCAGCAGATTTACGCCGAGAATGCCGACCTGGCGGTGATGAGCACCGTCAGCGTCGGCGCCGAGGTGATTGCAGACGGCTGCGTGCATGTTTACGGTGCCCTGCGCGGTCGCGCCATCGCCGGTGCGCGGGGGGACACCCAGGCGCGGGTATTCTGCCGTCGCATGGAAGCAGAACTGCTGGCGGTGGCGGGGATCTACGCCGTCGCCGAGCAGGTCAAGGGCGCACTGCACGGGCTTTCGGTGCAGGCCTATCTGGCGGATGGCACATTGCGCATCGAGGAGCTGGAAGGCTGAGCTGAGCCTGCGGATTCAACAAGGGGGGTGCCGCGTCGGCGGTACGGAGTCGGATTACAACGCAAAGGGGCGGCGCCAAGCCGCCTGACAGAACAAGAGGGTATCCGTGGCAAAGATCATCGTGGTCACTTCGGGCAAGGGCGGGGTGGGCAAGACCACCACCAGCGCCTCCTTCGCCACCGGACTGGCGGCGCGCGGCAAGCGCACCGTGGTCATCGACTTTGACGTCGGTCTGCGCAATCTCGACCTCATCATGGGCTGCGAGCGTCGCGTGGTGTTCGACTTCGTCAACGTCATCCAGGGCGAGGCCAACCTGCGTCAGGCATTGATCAAGGACAAGCAGAACGACAAGCTCTGCATCCTCGCCGCCAGCCAGACGCGCGACAAGGACGCACTGAGTCAGGACGGCGTGGAACGGGTGCTCAACGAACTGGCGAAGGATTTCGATTACATCGTCTGTGACTCTCCGGCCGGCATCGAGCGCGGTGCCCACCTGGCGATGTACTTTGCCGACGAGGCACTGGTGGTGACCAACCCGGAGGTATCGTCGGTGCGGGACTCTGACCGTGTCCTGGGCCTGCTGGCCAGCAAGACCCGCCTCACCGAGCTGGGCAACGGCCGGGTCAAGGAGCATCTGGTGCTGACCCGATACAACCCGCAGCGGGTGGAGAAGGGCGAGATGCTGTCAGTGCAGGACGTGCAGGACATTCTGGCGGTACCGCTGCTCGGGGTCATCCCGGAGTCGCAGTCGGTGCTGACGTCGTCCAACTCCGGCTCGCCTGTGATCCTGGACCAGACCAATGATGCCGGCGTGGCGTATGACGATCTGGTCGCGCGCTTTCTTGGCGAGGACCGCCCGCACCGTTTTCTGGATGTGCAGAAGAAGGGCTTCCTGAGCAAGCTCTTCGGAGGCTGAAATGGATTGGTTTGGATGGTTCAAGTCGAAGAACGTGCCCACCGCCAATACCGCGCGCGACCGCCTGATGATGGTGGTCGCCATCCAGCGCGATCAGGACGGACGGCGCAATGCCACGGGCGAAGCCAGCGCAGTGTCCTATCTGCCGCAACTGCGCGAGGAACTGCTGTCGGTGGTGCGCAAGTACGTGCTGGTGCCGGACAGCGCGGTGCAGGTCAATCTGCAGCGCGAGTCCGGGCTCGAGGTCCTGGAGATGAACATCACGCTGCCCGAGCGCGAGGACTGAATCGGCGACAGCGGTAGCTGTGCCGGTCTGTCAGTGGTGACGCCGGCGGCTGACGTTCGCGCCGGTCCGTGCAGGTCCCTCGATGCGGTGGCCGGATCAGGCCGACCGATCCCGGGCCGGCGTCCGAGCATCTGCCCGCAGCCATTGGCGCAGGCTGGTGTTGCCATGGCGTTCAACGAACCCAAGCTCGGCATCGTCCAGCAGACCCAGCACCCTGCGCCCCAGCGGCGGTTGGCCCGCCAGCGCCGAGTTGCCGCGGCGCACCGCCTGCCATAGCGCGCCAAGGCTGACGCTTTCGAGATCTCGTGCGGGCACCAGCTGGGTCCGTGCCTGGCCGGCTTCGGTCAGGAATCCCTGCTCGATCAGGGCTTCCACCGCCCGCGCCACGCGCTCCGGTGTCGCCGCGAGTTCGCGCGTCATGTCTTCCTGGGTCAGCGCCGTCTGGCCGTCGATGAATCGGCGGCCGGCGGTGGCCATGACCATCAGCGCGGTGAACTCGACCTCGCGACTGCCCGCATGGGGCAGGCTCCGATCCGGCCTCATGTGCATCGGATGCTGGACGTAGAACGCGAACTGGCAGCCTGTCAGCAGGATCAGCCAGCCGACGTAGAGCCAGATCAGCAGGAAGATCAGGATCGCGAAGCCCGAGTAGATGGCGTTGTAATTGGTGGCCCCGGAGACGAACGAGGCAAAGCCCAGACTGGCGCTCTGCCACAGGATTCCGGCCGCCAGCCCCCCCAGCACCGCCGCCTTGAGGCGGACCCTGGTGTTCGGGATGTAGGCGTACATGAAGGTGAACATGCCCACGATCAGCGCATAGGGCACCAGCTGGGTGAGGCCATAGAGCAGGAACCCGAACGGTTCGAGTTCCTGGATCCGGGTGACGATCTCGCTGTTGAGCACCGTCGCGGTCATGCCCATGGCCGAGAACACCACCACCGGGCCGACCATCAGCACGCCCAGGTACTCGCCCATGCGCTGCGCAAACGGGCGCGGACGTTCGATTCTCCAGATGAAATTGAAGCTCGACTCGACTTTCTGGATCAGCGAGATGGCGGTGTAGAACAGCAGCGCAACGCCCAGCGAGCCGAGCACGCCGACCTGGATCTTTTCGACAAAGCCGATGACGTTGCCGGTGATCTCCTGGGCCTGCGGCCCGAGCGGACGCAGGAATTCGAGCAGCACCGGTTCCAGGGAATTGTGTGCGCCGAGGGCCTTGAGCACCGAAAAACCCAGTGCCAGGAACGGCACCAATGACAGCAGCGTGGTGTAGACCAGGCTCATCGCACGCATCGAGAGCTGGCCTTCGAGCAAGTCTCGGGCCAGCGCGAAGGCGTAGCGGCCCCCGTGGGTCGCTGCGCGATGCCAGCGGTTGGCCGGTGGCGAGTTCCCCCACAACCACGCGCGCAGTCGTGTCGAAGCAGTCGTTGGCAGCATGAGGCCAGTGTAGTCGCAGATACAGCGCGGCGCCGGTGCCGCGGATGCCGCGCTGCCGGCGCATTTCCGACGAACGGTGAGCCCAATCGATGCCCCTTGCCTTGACAGATGTTGCATTGCAGCAATAGGATTGCGGCATCGTTGCTGCAGTGCAGCACGAAAATGTCAATTCAACGTTGTCAGTAACTTACATCGAGGGGTAGCCTAAGTGAACGTCGATATGATCGTGAATGATGTCAAGGGTGCGGTGGAGCCGTACGTGGCCAAGGGCCAGGACGCGGTGACGCTGTCCTTCGAGACCATCAAGCAGGCCAACACCATCGTGTTCGATGGCGTGCAGGACTTGTTCAGGACCAACCTGGACGCGGGCAAGGGCCTGTACACGGCAGCGCAGTCCAGCTACGAGAAGATCCGTGCTGACGGTGTCAAGGCCGTTGTGTCCAAGCCGGTGGCCTACGTGCCCGAGGGTCGTGAACTGGTGGTGGGCGCCTGCAAGCAGTCCCTGACCATCGTCACCAAGGCCGGTGAAGAGCTCTACGGCGTGGCGCGCAAGGGTCTGGGCGATCTGGGCGCCAAGCTGACCGGCTCGACCACCGTGTCGGGCGAGGTCAAGAAGGCCAAGGCGACCGTGCGCAAGACCGCGAAGAAGGCCTCTGCCTCTGCCAAGAAGGTGGCAGACGCCGAGTAGGGATCCAAGCGTTACAGCAAACGACGCGGACGCAATACGTCCGTGCCGTGCGTGATCGGAAGCCGGGGCCTGTCCCCGGTTTTCTGCTGTTCTCAGGCCGGTTTCTTGCGCGGCGCGCGCCGCGTCTTGCGCCGGCCGGCCTTCGCCGGGGTCTCGGCCGCCGCCGCTGCTTCGGCGTCTTCGATATTGACCGCCAGTCGCGTCATCAGACGCTTCCAGGCCGGCGACTGACGCAGTTGATCGAAGTTGCCCTTGACGAAGTCGCCGGGATTGAAGGTCTCGTTGACCTGATCCACCTTGTCGCGCACGAACTTCAACAGGTCGTCCTGCAGGCCGGCGACATCCGGCAGGCCCAGGAAACGGCGCAGTTCTTCGGGCTTGACGTCGATCTCGATCCTGATTTGCACGCGGGGCTCCTGGATGCCGGGGTGGCGCGAGAGTACCAGCTCCGAGGGTCCGCGACCGCTCAGGTGGCTGCGCGTCCGGTCAGCCGTTGTTCGACTTCGCGATAGCGGGCCGCCGTCCTTTCGATGATGTCATCCGGCAACCAGGGGCCGGGCGCGCGCTTGTCCCAAGGCTGGTCTTCCAGCCAGTCACGCACGATCTGCTTGTCGAAGCTGGGCGGGCTGATGCCCTCGCGCCAGCCCTGTGCGTCCCAGAATCGTGAAGAATCGGGGGTGAGCACCTCGTCGATCAGATGGAGTTGCCCGGCATCGTCCTGGCCGAATTCGAACTTGGTGTCGGCGACGATGATTCCGCGCGCCAGCGCGTGGCGTGCAGCTTCCTGGTAGAGCCTCAGCGTCAGGTCGCGCAGGCGTTCGGCCAGCGGCTGGCCCAGCCGTCTGCAGGTCTGCGCAAAGTCGATGTTCTCGTCGTGCTGGCCGACCGGGGCCTTGTCGGCAGGAGTGAAGATCGGCTGCGGCAGTTGGCTGGCCATTCGCAGGCCGGCCGGCAGTCCAATTCCGCACACGCTGCCGCTGGCCAGGTAGTCCTTCCACCCCGAACCGATCAGGTAGCCGCGCGCCACGCATTCAACCGGCACCGCGCGCAGGCGCCGCACGATGGCACCGCGGCCCTCGACCTGCCGGCGCTCGTCTGCGGTGAGCCAATCTGCCAGGTGCATGTCCGGCGCCATCTGATTCGGCACCTGCGTGGCGAAATGGCGCATCCAGAACTCGGTGACCCGGGTCAGCACCTCCCCCTTGCCCGGCACGGGGCGCGGCAGGATTACGTCGAACGCCGACAGTCGATCAGTAGTGACGATCAGCAGGTGCTGCTGGCCGACCGCGTAGATATCGCGCACCTTGCCGCGATGGACTAGGGGCAGGCTGGTGATTTCGGATTGATGCAGGGCAGCGTTCATGGGGCCGGCGGCAGGAGCGGGATCCGCGATTATCCGCCGGTGCGCGTCGGGGGTCATCTGCAGTCGCCCGTGCCGGTGCGTACCGCTCGCCATTCAGGTCAGCGCAGTGAGGCGGAGGTTGCCTGTCGCGTGGTGTTCTGAGTTGTACGCGTTGTCCGATCAGCCATCAGCGCGTGCATCCGCGCCTGGACGGCGCCGGTGAGCCACAGCGCACGTTGAAACAGGTGCAGGCGCGCCGGCCCGGTGGGCAGGGCGGTGTCGCGCGCCAGGCTGAGGACTCCGATCTCGGCATCGCAACCGTGCAGGGGTACGCTCAGGCCGTGGACCAGGCCGTGGCTCGCGGCGTCTTCGAACATCTGCTGCACGCCGGGACTGTCCCGCGGCAATTCGTCCCAACCGAACGGCCTCACCTGATCGATGCAGCGGGTGATGACCGGGTCGATCAGCAGATAGCCCTGCTCGTCGTAGCGGCTGCGCCAGTCTTTGGGGTAGCCGCACAGCACGCACTGCTCGATGACGCCGCCAGCGGGGGCGTAGCGCAGGGCATAAAGCATGTGTTGAAAGCCCAGCATCTGCGCCCCACGGCGGCAGGCCATGCCCAGTTGGGCGAGGTCGCCGGCGGCGTCGATCTCCAGACTCAACCGATGCTCACTGTGCGTGCCGGAACGGGGGTCCATGTTCGGTTCGAAGGGGTCGGGTTCGCCGGGCTTCAGGCCCCGGCTTGCGTGCGGACGCTGCCTTGGCGACGATGCCGGGCTCGGTCGGGCCGCGCGGACATATTGAGTACCTTATGCCGCTGGCCCGCGAACGGCAATCGTTCCAATTGGGGAAAAGTTGATGAGTCAGGCGATCAAGGTGCTGGTCATCGGTAGCGGCGGGCGCGAACATGCCATGGCCTGGAAGCTGGCGGCCTCGGAGCGTGTGGCCGAGGTCATCGTGGCGCCCGGCAACGCTGGCACTGAAGTCGAGGACAAGTGCCGCAACATGGACGTGGCGGCCGAAGACATCACCGGGCTGCTCGCCCTGGCGCAACGCGAAGGCGTCGGGCTGACCGTCGTCGGGCCCGAGGTGCCGCTTTCGATGGGCGTGGTCGACCAGTTCAGGGCGGCCGGCCTGCGCATCTTCGGGCCGACGCAGGCCGCTGCCCGGCTGGAAAGCTCCAAGGCGTACACCAAGGACTTTCTCGCCCGGCACGACATTCCGACCGCCGACTACGGCGTGTTCACGCAGTTGCAACCGGCGCTGGATTTTCTGGATTCGCGCAGCGCCCCAATCGTGGTCAAGGCTGACGGCCTTGCGGCCGGCAAGGGTGTGGTGGTGGCGCAGTCCCTGGAACAGGCCCGCGATGCCGTGCGCCAGATGCTGACCGGCAACGCGCACGGCAGCGCCGGCGCGCGCGTGGTGATCGAGTCGTTCCTGGAGGGCGAGGAGGCCAGTTTCATCGTGGTGGCCCAGGGGCGGCGCTACGTGACCCTGGCCACCAGTCAGGACCACAAGCGCATCTTCGACGGGGACCAGGGCCCCAATACCGGTGGCATGGGCGCCTACTCGCCGGCCGCGGTGGTCACTCCCGAGATCCATGCGCGAATCTGCAGGCAGGTCATCGAACCGACCCTGGCCGGCATGGACGCCGAGGGCAATCCATTCGGTGGGTTTCTGTACGCCGGGCTGATGATCGATTCCCGCGGCGACTTCAAGGTGCTGGAATTCAACACTCGCCTGGGCGATCCGGAAACCCAGCCCATCGTCTACCGGATGGAATCCGATCTGCTCGAACTGCTGGAGGCGGCGCTCGATGATCGCCTCGGTCAGGTCGACCTGCGCTGGACCTCGCAGCCGGCGCTGGGGGTGGTCATGGCAGCGCACGGTTATCCCGGCACGGTGCGCAAGGGCGATCCGATTTCAGGTCTGGACGCCGACCTGTGCGGCGCCAAGGCCTTTCACGCCGGAACCGCCATGCACAAGGGCGGGCCGGTCACATCCGGCGGGCGCGTACTGTGTGTGGTGGCGCGCGGCGCCGATGTGCAACTGGCTCAGCAGCGCGCTTACGCTGCCGTGCACAAGATCCGCTGGGACGGCGTGCAGTTTCGCAGCGATATCGGGCACCGGGCGATCACGCGCCAGGGTTGAGGCTGGCTTTCGTCGTTTCGTCGCCTGGATTGAGCCGCAGGCGAAATCCGGGTTGCTTCGAGTCGCTTGTAGACAGGCGACCCGGAATTCGTTGCGCTCATTCCAGGCCGAGAGGCCCTGGCCAAGGACTTTGAATCTGCTCGACGAGACCCGTCGCTTTGCCGTCGATCCCCCGCTGCGCACCTTTCCGGCTGCGCCGGGTTCATTCCCGCCGGGTAGCGAAGGGCCTCAATTCCGCTTCATCGAATCAAAGAAGGCTTCGTTGGTCTTGGTGGCCTTCATGCGGTCCAGCAGCAGTTCCATCGCCGCGAGTTCGTCCATCTGGTGCAGCAGCTTGCGCAGGATCCAGATCTTGTTCAGATCCTTGTCGTTCATCAGCAGTTCTTCCTTGCGCGTGCCGGAACGGTTGATGTCGATAGCAGGGTAGATGCGGCGATCGGAGAGACGGCGCTCGAGGACGAGCTCCATGTTGCCCGTGCCTTTGAACTCCTCGAAGATGAGGTCGTCCATCTTGGACCCCGTTTCGATCAGTGCCGTTCCGATGATGGTCAGCGAACCGCCGCCCTCGATGTTGCGAGCTGCCCCGAAGAACTGCTTCGGGAATTGAAGCGCGGACGCTTCCATGCCACCTGATAGAAGCTTGCCGTTCGAAGGCGCTTCGATGTTACAGGCCCGTGCGAGTCGAGTGATCGAGTCGAGCAGGATCACAATATCTTCGCCGGCTTCGACGCGCGACTTGGCGTTCTTGATGACCATGTCGGCGACGTGGATGTGACGCCAGGCGGGCTCATCGAAGGTGGAGCTGACGACGGTCGCTTCGTGCTCGCCGAGCATCCGCTTGAAGTCGGTGACCTCTTCGGGGCGCTCATCGAGCAGCAGCACGATGAGGC
>JAJFJX010000085.1 GCA_021773655.1 Panacagrimonas sp. | reverse complement strand
GAGCGGCGCGGCCTGGCTGGCATTGCCCTTGCCGAGGAAGCCGATGTTCATCGGGTAGGCGTCGGCCGCCTGCAGCATGCGTTCGATGTGCCAGGGGCCGGGGGTGCAGGTTGTCGCGAACGTACCGGTCGCGGGGCCGGTGCCGCCGCCGAGCATCGTCGTGATGCCGGACATCAGCGCCTCCTCGATCTGCTGCGGGCAGATGAAGTGGATGTGGCTGTCGATGCCGCCGGCGGTGACGATCATGCCTTCGCCCGCGATCACCTCGGTGCCGGCGCCGATGACGATGTTCACGCCGGGCTGGATATCCGGGTTGCCGGCCTTGCCGATGGCACTGATGCGCGAATTCTTGATCCCGATGTCGGCCTTGACGATGCCCCAGTGGTCGATGATGAGCGCGTTGGTGATCACGGTGTCGGCGACGTATTTCGAAACGCGCTGCGACTGGCCCTGGCCGTCGCGGATCACCTTGCCGCCGCCGAACTTCACTTCCTCGCCATACGAACCCGCGAGCAGGGTGTAGTCCTTCTCGACCTCGATCACGAGTTCCGTGTCGGCGAGCCGCACACGATCGCCCACCGTGGGGCCGAACATCTCGGCATAGGCGCGGCGGGAGAGGTTCAGGCTCACTTTTTCTTCCCCGGCCGGGACTTCTGCGTAGCGGCGTAGCCCGGGTGCAACCCGGGGCTTTTATCTCTGGACGAGGAACCGCCCCGGGTTTCACCCGGGCTACGAGAGTTCCTTTTTTTGTCCAGCGGCCCCGAGATCAGCGCATTGAATCCGTACACCACCCGATCCCCCGCGAGCGCGACCAGCTCCACCGTGCGTTCCTGCCCCGGCTCGAAGCGCACTGCGGTGCCGGCCGCGATGTTGAGCCGGAAGCCGCGCGCAGCCGAGCGATCAAAGTCCAGTGCCGGGTTGGTTTCGAAGAAGTGGTAGTGCGAGCCGACCTGGATCGGCCGGTCGCCGGTATTGGCGACGACCACGGTCAGCGTCGGGCGGCCGGCGTTGAGTTCGAGCTCGCCGTTTTCGACCAGCAGTTCTCCGGGAATCATGTCGAGCCCACGCAGGGTTGACCAGGCACTTCGTCATTCCCGCGAAAGCGGGAATCCAGTTGCCGGTTGCAGAACCCACGGTGCTCGCGGGCTGATGGACTGGATTCCCGCCTGTGCGGGAATGACGGTGTGATGACTGGTGCGCGCATGGGACTCAGACGATGGGGTCGTGAACCGTGACCAGCTTGGTGCCGTCCGGAAACGTCGCCTCGACCTGGATGTCCGGAATCATCTCTGGTACGCCGTCCATGACATCGGCACGCGTCAGCAGGTTGCGACCGCTGCTCATCAACTCGGCCACGGTTCTGCCATCGCGGGCACCTTCCATGATCGCGGCGCTGATGTAGGCGACCGATTCCGGGTAGTTGAGCCTCAGACCGCGCGCCTTGCGCCGTTCGGCCAGCAGGCCGGCAGTGAAGATCAGCAGCTTGTCCTTTTCTCTGGGCGTCAGTTCCATCGAATCTCCAGGTCCTCAGGTCGCCCAGATGCGCGGCAGATCGGCGCTGGCGCCGCACAGCGCGGGGCGCAGCAGCAGCCAGATGCGGGTCAGTGCCTGCCGTGCACGTTCCACCGACTCGCTCAGTGCCCGTGCCAGCCACAGTCCGTGTTCGAAGCGGGTGATGCCCAGTGCCACGCCGGGTTCTTCGACCTCGCGGCAGGCCTGCAGCAGGCTGTCGTCGGCCGGCAGTCCGATCGCCCACAGGCTGCCCAGCGCACGCGCAGCGTTCCATCCCAGGGGTGAAGCGCGCAGCGCATCGCTGGCATCCAGCCGCGAACGTTCCACCCACAGCAGGTGGCCGTCACGCCGCAACTCGGTGAGCTGGTGCAGGTGCCCGGTGCGGAAATCCTCGCCGGAGGCCTTGCGTCCGAGCATCCACAAGTCCCAGCCGCAGATTCGGGCGCGGCGGGTGCAGGCCAGTCTGGTGCGGGCCTGGATGCGCGCACCGTCATGGACGATGGCCTCCTGCGGCAGCCACTCCAGCACCGCGCCATCAGCAACCCGCAGGCGCTGCGTCTGCGAAGCCGGGGCGCCACTGGATCGATACCACCGGGCGGCGCCCGGCGTGGTGATGCGAAGCTGCGACTGCTCGCCGAGGTCGATATCGAAGTCCAGGTGATCGCCACCGGCGATGCCCGAGGGCGGATGCAGCAGCAGCACCTCGGCGCGCGCCCGGGTCTCCGGGTATAGCACCTTCTGCACCCGCAGTGGCCCTCGATGGTGCATGTGCGCCAGAACGGTGCACGACCCGCGCCGCTCGAACTTCAGTGTCAGCTCCGCGTGCCAGCCGGGGGTGCCCGCGGACGTCCCGGCCGGAGCCTGCGGGCAGCTCGATGCCACTGGCGGCCGGCCGTCGAACATCAGTGGCGAGGTCGGCGCCCGCGGATTGACCTGGGCTGCGCGGTCGGCGGCCGGCGCTTGGGTGCCCACAGGCTGGCCCCTGCGATGGCCACCACCGCCAGCAGGACCACCAGGCCGTAGGCGCCCAGCGCGTGGTGCAGCAGCACGGACATGAATTGGTCGTGATCGTGGCCGGGGTGGGCCTGGGCGGCGCTGCCCATCAGCAGCAGCGGCCCGACCACACTGGCGCGGATGGCGCTGGCCCATCGCAATGGCCGGTTCACGCGCTGTTCCTCTTTGCGCTGTTCCTCTTTGCGCTATCCCTCATGGGGCTGTTCCTCATTGGAATGTCCGATTCTGAATGTCCGATGCCCAGCGTACCGCAAGGACTGCGCCACGCCAGCGCTGCCGCGAACCGAGACTGTGGGAGCCCTGTGCCCGGCTGTTCATACGTCAATTGACGTAGCCGGCCGCGATGCCAACGGCCCGCTTATTGCTCCGAGCCAGTGACGGAGGGGCGCCAGGC
This sequence comes from Panacagrimonas sp., assembly GCA_021773655.1. GTDB lineage: Bacteria > Pseudomonadota > Gammaproteobacteria > Nevskiales > Nevskiaceae > Panacagrimonas. The sequence goes on along the minus strand of JAJFJX010000085.1, from coordinate 3,232 downwards.
CCTGCAATTGAACTCGCGCCGCATGATGATCGCTTCATCCCCGACCACGCAGGGCAGCACGCACGACGGACCGCCGATCCAGCGGATCGTCAAGCTGCGTCGCGACTACAACACCTGGGTGGCCAACGAGTCGATCGAGGACTACGCGCTGCGCTACACCGCGCGCAGCTTTCGCAAGTGGTCGCCGCTGCGCGTGGCCAACACGGCGTTCGGCTCCATCGCCTTTCTGCTGCTGGAGGCGGTGGGCGCATCGATTCTGCTGTCCTACGGTTTCACCAACGCGTTCTGGGCTATCGTGTTCGGCTCGGTGGTGATCTTCCTGGTCAGCCTGCCGATCTCCTGGTACGGCGCCAAGTACGCGCTGGACATGGACCTGCTCACGCGCGGCGCCGGCTTCGGCTACATCGGCTCGACCATCACCTCGCTGATCTACGCAAGCTTTACCTTCATCTTCTTTGCGCTCGAAGCCACCATCATGGCGATCGCGCTGCGGCTGTGCTTCGACATGCCGCTCACCGTGGCCTACCTGGTCAGCGCGCTGGTGGTGATTCCGCTGGTGACGCACGGCATCACCCTGATCAACCGCTTCCAGGCCTGGACCCAGCCGCTGTGGCTGATCCTGCTGGCGGCACCGTATGTGTTCGTGTTGCTGAAGTCGCCGCAGAGCGTGCGCGAGCTCACGGACTTCGTCGGCCAGGGCAGCGCGGGCTTCGACCTGCTGATGTTCGGTGCTGCCGCCAGCCTGGTGCTGGCGATGGTCCTGCAGGTGGGCGAGCAGATCGATTTCCTGCGCTTTCTGCCGGAGAAGACCCGCGCCAATCGGGTGAGCTGGACCGCCAGCCTGCTGATCGCCGGACCCGGATGGATCGGCTTCGGCGCGCTGCGCATGCTGGGCGGCGCACTGCTGGCGTTCGTGGCGATGAAACACCTGGTGCCGGCACAGCACGCGCTGGAGCCGGCCACCATGTATCTGCATGCCTTCGGCTACGTGTTCGATTCGCCGCAACTGGCGCTGATCGCAATGACGGTGCTGGTGGTGCTCAGCCAGCTCAAGATCAACGTCACCAACGCCTACGCCGGCTCGCTGGCATGGTCCAACTTCTTCGCCAGAGTCACGCACAGTCATCCCGGCCGCGTGGTGTGGGTGGTGTTCAACGTCGGGATCGCGCTGCTGTTGATGCAGCTCGGGGTGTTCGCCGCTCTGCAGAAGGTGCTGGGGTTGTATTCCAACATCGCCATCGCCTGGGTCGGCGCGCTGGTGGCGGACCTGGTGATCAACAAGCCGCTGGGCCTGTCGCCCAAGGGCATCGAGTTCAAGCGCGCGCACCTGTACGACATCAACCCGGTCGGCGTCGGCAGCATGCTGATCGCCTCGCTGATCTCGGTGTCCGCCTATGCCGGCATGTTCGGAGCCTGCGCGCAGGCGTTTTCGGCCTTCATCGCGCTGGTCACCGCTTTCGTCTGCGCGCCGCTGATCGCCTGGGCCACCGGCGGTCGCTACTACATTGCGCGACAGCCCGACGCGACACTGTTGACGGCGCGCAAGGCGCAGCGCTGCTGCATCTGCGAGAAGCGCTACGAGCCGGAGGACATGGCGATGTGCCCGGCCTATCGCGGCCCGATCTGCTCGCTGTGCTGTTCGCTGGACGTGCGCTGTCATGACCGCTGCAAGCCCGGTGCCGGCTTCGTGGACCAGTTTGCAGTGCTGGCGCGACGCCTGCTGCCGGCCGCAGCGTCCACGCAGCTGCAGACGCGCGTGGGGCAGTTTCTGCTGCTGTTCACCGGCGCCGCGGTGCTGCTGGGCCTGGTGCTGGGGGCCATCTACGCCTACCAGGTGGCGTATGCACCCGCGCCGATACCGGCGCTGCAATCCAGTTTTCTGACGCTTTATGCGGTGCTGATGCTCGGGTGCGGCGTAGGTGGTTGGTGGGTGGTGCTGACCGCCGAGAGTCGTCGCGTGGCACAGCAGGAAACCGACCGTCAGACCGAGTTGCTGATGCGCGAGATCGAGGCGCACCAGAAGACCGACGCCGACCTGCAGACCGCCAAGCAGATTGCCGAGCGCGCCAACCAGGCCAAGAGCCGTTACGTCAATGGCATCAGCCACGAGCTGCGCACCCCGCTCAACAGCATTCTCGGTTACGCCCAGGTGCTGGAACACGATCCCGCGATTCCGCCGCACCGGCGCGAGGCGCTGGCGGTGATCCGCCGCAGTGGCGATCACCTGGCCTCGCTGGTCGACGGCCTGCAGGATCTGGCCAAGATCGAAAGCGGCAAGCTGGCGCTGGAGACCGAAGAGCTGCGCCTGCCCGAGTTCGTCGATCAGCTCGTGAGCATGTTCCGTTTGCAGGCGCAGACCCGGGGCGTGGCGTTCCGGCACGAGGTCCGCGGGCGGTTGCCGGCGGTGGTACGGGCCGACAAGAAGCGGCTCGGGCAGATCCTGATCAACATTCTCGGCAATGCGGTCAAGTTCACGGCGCGCGGCGAAGTGAATTTCGATATCCACGCGCGCCGCGACATGGTGGATTTCTCGGTGCGCGACAGTGGACAAGGCATCGCCGCCGAGGATCTGGAACGCATCTTCCTGCCGTTCGAGCGTGGTCCCAGCGCTGCCACCACATCTCAGGTGGGCACCGGTCTGGGCCTGTCCATCGCCCGCATGCTGACCAACCTGATGGGGGGCGAGCTCAGGGCCAGCAGCCAGGTCGGGGTCGGCAGCCTGTTCGAGGTACGCCTGTTCCTGCCCGAGGTGCGCAACCCGCGGCCGCGCAGCGAACCGCCGCCGCTGGACATCAGCGGTTACGCCGGCCCGTGCCGCCGTCTCCTGCTGGTGGACGACACCGCGGTGGACCGCGAATTTCTGGCCAGCGTGCTGCAACCGATCGGCTTCGAGGTGCAACAGGCTTCGTCGGGGGTCGAGGCGCTGCGTTTGGTGGCCGCCGCGCCGCCGGACCTGGTGCTGCTGGACATCGGCATGCCCGGCATCAACGGCTGGGAGACCGCGCGTCTGATGCGCACGCAGGTCACCGCGCACCTGCCGGTGGTGGTGATCTCGGCCGACATCTTCGACGCGGGCCAGGCACACAGCGTGGACATCACGGAGGCGGATTTCCTGGTCAAGCCGGTCAACGTGGCACGCCTGATGGAACGCATCCGCGAGCGCCTGGACCTGATCTGGATCACCGGCCGTCCGCTGGCAGCCGCACTGGTCGCGGCGCCGACGCCGGCGCCG
>JAJFJX010000084.1 GCA_021773655.1 Panacagrimonas sp. | reverse complement strand
AATACCGCTCAAATCGACGCTCCAGCATCACGCTCATCTCACACCTCGTGCGATGGATCAAGATGTGCGAATACTATCATGGTTTTTAACACAGTAGAACTAAGTCGCGGCCTACAATTCATGAAGTGAAGATATTGCATCTGATTACATGAATGAAATTCATGACTCGAAACCCGCTGCCGCCGCCCTCGCCGACGCTCGATCATATCGACCTCAACCTGTTCGTGGTCTTCGACGTGATCTACCGCGAGCGCAATCTGACGCGCAGCGCCGAAGTGCTGTCGCTGAGCCAGTCTGCGGTCAGTCACGCGCTGTCACGAATGCGCCAGCGGCTGGGGGACGCCCTGTTTCTGCGTCAGGGGCGAGGCGTGGTGCCCACGCCCAGGGCCGAGGCGCTGGCACCGCAAGTGCAGGCGGCACTGGCGCGCCTGCGCGCCGCGCTGGAGCCCGGCCGAGGATTCGAGCCGGCGCATGACCTGCGGCGCCTCAGTCTGGCGATGCCGGACGAACTCGAACCCATCGTGCTGCCGGCCCTGCTGGCGGCCTTGCGCACGGCGGCGCCGGCGGCGGTCATCGCCAGCCTCAGGCTGGACCGGCCTGCGCTGCGCACGGACCTGGCGGCGGGACGCATCGATCTTGCGATCGATGTGCCGCGCAGCGTGGACGCCGAGGTGCTGCACGCGCCGCTGATCCGGCATCGCTTCTGCGTGGTGGCGGCGCGTCGCCTGCGATTGAGCGCCGCGCGCTATCTGGCCGCCGAGCACGTCGCGGTGTCATCCCGGCGCACCGGGCATACCTTCGAGGATTTCGTGCTGGACCGGATGGGCATGCGCCGCCGCCTGGCGTTGCGCTGCCAGAACTACGAGGCGGCGTGCCGGGTGGTCGCAGGCTCGGACCTGCTGCTGACCATGCCGCGCCGACATGCGGAGTTGCTGCGCCCCGCACTGGGGTTCCACATCCTTGCGCTGCCGCTGGAGATGCCCGGCATCGACCTGCACCTGTACTGGCACCGGCAGGCCGACGGGCTGCCGTCCAGCCAGTGGTTGCGCCAATGCGTTCGGGATGTGCTCAGTGCACGCGAAGGCTGAGCGGCAGGAGACGTCGCGGGATGCGGGCGCGCCAGCGGCGAAGTTTTCGCATCAGGTCCTGCTGCGGGAACAGGGTGGGGATCACCAGCAGCAGCACCAGCGCCACGAGGCACACGGCTGTGTCGATGAAAGGGAACAAGGTGGGTTCCTGCATGCTGATACCTGCCCGTGAGTCGTTTCAGGCGGACTGCAGTGGCCGCAGGGTGCTGGGTCGTCGCTGACCCCCTGTATGGAGAAGCAATCGCCATGCCGCCCGTCCGCTCCGCGTGGCAGGCAAAAAAAACCGCGCCGGGGCGACCCGACGCGGCCTGAGTGCGGTGACACGGTGTGCGGCGGCGGCTGCATTGGCCGCGCGACGCACCGGCTCTGTTCAGCGTGCTTCGAGATGGTGCGTTTCGACGTCCCTGACTCCATAGATCTGGCGTGTCTTTTCCACGGCGCGGTAGACCATGGCCGGCGTGCGCACATCTCCGCTGAGCGAAACCACGCCGTCGCGGGTGTGGACTTCGATGGGGGCCTTGACCTGCAGGCGCCGGTCTTCGGCCAGCGCGGTCTTGACGCGTTCGGTGATCAGCGCGTCGCCGGACAGGGTATCGCTGGCGGCGAGGGCGGTGCCGGGCAGCAGCAGTGGGGCGGCGAACAGGCTGGCGCGCATGATCGGATTCAGTTTCATGTTCATGTGGTGCTCCTCGGTTTGGGTCGTCTATTCGACGTGTCCGGCAGCATCGCCAGGGCCGGATAGACCGGACTGAACAGGAAGCGCCATTGGTTCCTGTTGCTCGATCCAGTCTACGCCGTCGGCGCCAACCGGGATGCCGGCCGCTGGGCCATCCCCCCGGTACGGCACGAGCGTTCGGGAGCTCGGGCCGGGGACGCGGTGGAGTGCGAGGATGCGCCGGAAACAAGGCCCGCCCACCCCGGGGACGGGCCTGTGAAGCACCTCAGGTGCCAGTTTCCAGGTGCCAGGTGTCAGGTGCCTGCGGTGTTCATTCCACGGTCACCGTGCCGGTCATGTCGGGATGGATGCTGCAGTTGTAGGGATAGATCCCCGGTGCATCGAAGGAGCGGCTGTAGTTGCCGCCCTTGCGCAGGCGGTCACTGGTCTGGTCAGAGAAGCTGACCAGGTGATTGGAGCCGTCCTGGTTGGTCCAGAGCACGGTCGTCCCCGCCGGCACCGTGAGTTGCCCGGGGACGAAGGTGAAGTTCTCGATGGTGACGCTGGTGGCCCCGCCGCCGGCCGCTGCAGCCGGCGGCAGGGCCGGCGCTGCACCGGCCGCCTCGGGTGTGGGCGCCGGGGACCCCGGAACCGGCGGTGCCACGGCGACGCTGCCGTCGGACCCGGTGACCTTGAGTTCGACGCGACGATTGAGCTCACGGCCTTCGTCGGTGTCGTTGTCGGCCACCGGCACGGTCTCGCCGTACCCGCGGGTGGTCATGCGCGCCGCGTCGATACCCTGATCGACCAGGTAGGACTGCACCGAGCTGGCGCGGCGCCGCGACAGGGCGGCGTTGTAGGAGTCCGAACCCTTGGCATCGGTATGCCCGCCGATCTCGACCTTGATGTCCGACCGCCTGGTCAGCGCCGCCGCGACCCCGTCCAGCAGGCTCTTGGCGTTGACCGTCAGGGTCGACTTGTCGAAATCGAAATTCACGCCTCGCAGCACGATGGTGTCGCCCACCGCGCAGCCGTCCAGATTCACCGGCTGGCCCGGCTCCGGCGTCTCGCACCGCGGCGGGGGGTCGGTCTCGTCGCCGTCACCGGCCGATTCGCAGCCCTGGTCCGCGGGGTGGTCGATCAGACCGTCGCCGTCGTTGTCCAGGCCGTCGCTGCACACCGGCGGTGGCGGTGGCGCAGGCGCGACCGTCACCGGCGCTGGCACTGGTGGGGGCGCCGGCGGCGGCTGCGGCGGGCTGCCCAAGGGGATGCGCACGCCGAGGTTGAACAGGGGTTCGCGAAACTCCTGGCCGTTGTCGTCGGTGTTGGATTCGGTATGCCACAGCGCTTCGGCACGGATACCGAAGCGCTTGCCCAGGGCGAGATCCCAGCCCAGGCCCAGATTGAACAGTGTGGTGTCCCCGCCCATCACGTCGCCGTGCAGGTACGGACCACCCGGGCCGGAGAAAAACAGGTTGACGCCAAAGCCGCCGCCGGTGATGTCGAGACTGTCGCCGCTGTCGAGGTCGTATTCCACATAGCTGGCGCGAAGTTCGATCTCCGCGCTTTCCGATAACGGCGCACCGAAGGCCAGGGTGCCGCCGATGCCGTCGTCCGAGGCCCGTGCATCATCGGACAGCACATAGGTGGCCATTGGCGCGATGTAGAACCGGTTGTCCTCTTGCGCCCAGGCGCCGGGGCCGGCCAGGGCCGCGCACGCGAGCAGCGCCAGGCTTGCCGGATGCATCCCAATTCGAGTCGTGTTCATGATTCCCTTCTGTCGTGATCAAGGAGGTGCAACGGTGTTTCCGGTTTTTCCGAACTGAACTGACGAGGTCCCGGGCCGCATCCCGGGCAAAAAAAATCCACCCGGCCCGAAGGCCGGATGGACGTCGATGTCCTCTGGAGCAGAACGGAGCCTCAGTGCGCCGGTCGCTCCCCGCGATGTGTGCAGCGACATTCAGGTCGCGCCGGCCTCAGGCAGCAACAGGCGTGCCAGACCCGGACAGGAAACTGCCCCGTTGATCGCAGGGGCAACGAGGCCTTGTGTTCGCAATGCGAGCCGGGCGTGCACGGGAGCTGGACTCGCGGCACCGAGTTGGGGCGTCGGGACCCTTCGCGGTGCAGGTTCCAGGCCTGGCGACGCGGGCGAGGAGCGTCCGGATGATGCTGTGGCGAGGCGCGCGGGCCGCACGGACACGCTTGTATTGAAGACGCGAATTAAAGAGGCCGGCGAACTGCGCGAACCCTTCCGGATTGCTTGGCACAGCATTTGCTGACTCAGACCCGCAGGCTCGATAAGAGCTTGCGGCGGTCACCGATCCAGCAGCGCTGCCGGATCAGCCGGACACCAAAGTCCACGCGATTGGCTTGTTTCCCAAGCCGGCGCGTGGATTTTTTTTTGTTTTTCCCGCGGCTGACATCGGAGTCGGCAGGCACTCAGGGCGTGGATGAACGGCTTCTTCAATCAAACATTTCGATAGATCAAATCCAAGGAGTTTGGGGCGATGAAACGCAATTCTGAAATGCTGCGATCCGCGATGGCGAAGCTAGTCGGTGCCGGGGCCATCATGGCTGCCGGTGCGTTCTGCGGCACCGCGAACGCCGGCTTCTACAACGACGGCAAGGTGCTGCTGACCGGCGGCGTGGTCACCATCGATGGTGCCGGCGGTGGCGGTATCACCCCGTGGGCGACGATTTCCGGCTACGGCACGCGTGACGGCATCAACGGCGGTCTTCACTACACCTTCGCTTATCTGCCGAACTACAGCCTCAATTCCTACGGTGCCACTTTCGGCTTCTACGACCGCTTCGAGCTGTCCTACACGCGCAGCACGCTACCCACCGGCAGCACCTTCGATACCGTAGGCCTGGTCGCCAGCCTGCTCACCCTGACCGGCGACACCGGCATCGCGCCATTCAACACCACCATCGAGATGGACGTGTTTGGCGCCAAGCTGCGGCTGTTTGGCGATGCGGTCTACACCTCGGATAGCTGGATTCCGCAGGTGGCGATCGGCGGCTTCTACAAGGACAACAAGAACCAGGACCTCCTGCGCACCCTGCAGGCCGCAGAACACAAGGACTGGGAGGCCTATGTCAGCGCTACCAAGGTGTTCTTTCCATTCAGCACGCTGGTCAATTTCACCGGCCGTTACACCCGTGCCAACCAGACCGGCCTGACCGGTTTCGGCGGGCCGCGTGATGATGGTCGCGAGTTCCGCTTCGAGATGTCCATCGCCCAGCTGGTGGCCAAGAACACCGTGTTCGGCATCGAGTACGCCCAGCACGGCAAGGCGCTGGACGAGGTCGGCGTCAACCTCAACGGGATCAACCTTGAGGGAATCCTGGCGGCGCTGCCCCTGGACGTGCTGGACAACCTGGGCCTGACCAACCTGGAACAACTGGAAGACACCCTGACCCAGAAGGAAAGCGACTGGGTGGATCTGTTCTTCGCCTATGCACCGAACAAGAGAATTTCGTTCGTGCTGGCCTACGCCATCCTCGGCGACATCACGCTGACGCCTGATCAGCACGGCTTCTATCTGTCCACCCACCTGACGTTCTGATCGAACGTTCCTGCACTCCCGTTGTTTTCCGCTGCAAATCTGATGAAGGAGACTGTCATGACATGCAAGCAAACGATCAAGCCCCTGCTGGCCGGAGGGCTGCTCGCGTTGTCGGCGATGCTGCCCGCGCACGCCGGCGAGGAGAAGACCAAACCCATCTTCGGACTGTCGTCGACCGCGCTGGAAGATTTTGGCGGCGAAGCCGGCGTGCACGAATGGGCCAAGGCGCTGTTCCACTTCATTCTGCTCGATCAGCGCATCGCGCCGATGTTCAAGGAGTTCGGCAATCCGGAGCGCCAGATCTTTCTCAACACGCAGCTCGAAACCATGGTGCTGGGCGGGCCCAACAACTACCAGGGCGCCAGCATGGCCGCTGCACACGCGGATCTGAACATCAACATGGAGCAGTTCAACGCCGTGGTGGAAGCCGCCTACAACGCCTGTGAGCGGGTGAACATTCATTACTACGCCTGCAAT
>JAJFJX010000083.1 GCA_021773655.1 Panacagrimonas sp. | reverse complement strand
TCAGTGCGGTTCAGTGCGGTTCAGTGCGGTTCAGTGCGCTTCGGTGCGGTTCGGGCTGGCACTGGTGGCCACCGGTGCCATGCGCCGACCGGCCGGTCGGGGCGCCCGGGTCAGGGAGACTCTGCGGCGGAATGCACCGATATTCGAATCGGAATCCTGATGCGGATCGCCTGGCCTCGGGGCGGTCGCGGCAGCGGCGTGGCGCGTTCCGGAAGGTCCATGGCCTCGCGATCGAGGTCGGCCACACCCGATGGTGTCGCCAGACGGACTTCGAGCGGGGTGCCGTCGGCATCGATCCAGACCTCGACACTTGCGACGGCGGACGGCCCGGACCACGTCAGTGGCTGACGATGCGCGGCCAGGTGCCGGCGCAAGCGAACCAGATAGGCGTCCATGCCACCACCCGGGTCGCTGGCGGTCGCAGACGCTGCGTCAATGGCAATCGCGCGCCCGTTCACGACCTGCTGAGCTGACCGTGGCGAGGGCCGTGCTTCGGGCGTCGGCGCGGGACCTGGCGCGGGCGAGTCCAGCGACCGGACGACGCGGTACTCGGGGGCGGGTACGGCCGTGTTCGTTCCTGCGGAGATTGGCGCTTCGGTTCTGGTCAATGCCAGCGGCAACGGCAACCGTGGCTCTTGTGCGGTCTCCGGTTCTGGTTGCGGTCTGGATCGAGATACAGATGCTTGCTGCACTTTGGGGCGCGACTGCGGGATCGAACGCGCGGCAAGGGCGTCCCCTGGCGTCGTCGCGCTTGGCGTGTCGGTGGCCGGATCAGTGGGCCAAGGGGCCGATCGGGTCAGCAGCGCCTGTTCGGTTGGGCTGAGCGCCACCGGCGAGGCGACCAGCCCGATCGCGCGGCCCTCGGGCAATTGCGGCGCCGGTCGCAGGGCCAGCACCAGCCCCAGCAGCGCGTGCAGTGCCAGCGCCACGTACATGGCCACAGCGGTGCGCGGCAGGTTCATGGCGGCGCCAGACGGTCCGCCAACAGCAGCTCGACCTTCTCCACGCCGGCGACATCGACCTGCATCAGCACCTGCAGGACATGGTCGGCATCGGCAGCGGCGTCGGCGTGGATGGCGAGCGCTTCGTCCGGGTGCAGTCGCTGCCAGCGCGTGACGTATACCGGCAGGGTGTCGAGCCCGAACACCTCGCCATCCAGTCCCAGGCGACCGTCGGCGGCGATGGCCAGCGTCTGGCGCGCCGCGCCGGCGGGGGGCATCTGCCGTGCGTCGAGCGGATCGAGCTCAAACGGTGCCGGAGCCGACACCGCACCGAGCAGCGTGAAGAAGATCATCAGCAGGAAGACGATGTTGATCAACGGCAGCAGGCCGTCGTCCCCACGGGCACGGACAGGCGCGGCCGGCAGTTTCATCGCGCCGCTTCCACGCGGCCCAGTTGCAACGCGGCGCCGCTGGGCTGCAGGGCATCGAGCATATCCACCAGCGCCTGCATCGACACTCCGGGTCCGGGCACCAGCACCAGAACGGGGGCGGCGGAGGCACCCCGCAGGCTGTTCAGCAGGCGGTCGAGGTCGGTGCCCTGCCCGTCGACAAACAGCCTGCCGTCGGCCAGCAGCAACAGCGTACGGGTGTCGTCGGGCATCACCTCGGCGGCACCGGCGGCCACCGGCGCGACCCGATTCACTGCAAATGAGCGCCACTGAAGGTGCTGTGAGGCGAGCATGAAGAAGAACAGCAGGATGAACACCACGTCGACCAGCGAGGTCAGCGCGATGCGGCTGCGACGCGGTGCGGGCCCGGCCAGCTGCACGAGACTCAGGCCCGGCTTCTTGGCGTGGTCAGCAGGCGCGTCAGCGCCGACTCCATCGCCTGCTGGAAGACTTCGACGCGACGCTCGAAATGGCTCACCAGCGCCACCGTGGGAATGGCGATGCCCAGGCCCACCGCGGTGGTCAGCAGCGCCTGCCAGATGCCGCCGGAGAGGATCGAAGGCTGCACGCGGTCGCCTGCGGCCTGCAGCGCCTGGAACGCGTCGATCATGCCCAGCACGGTGCCGAACAGGCCCACCAGCGGCGCAAGACTGCCGATCAGGTCCAGCGTGCGAAGGTGGCTGCGCGCCGCGGCCAGCGCTTCGAGCGCGCGACGTTCGATGCGCTCGCGCGCATGGGAATCGCTCAGGGCCGCATCCTGCAGCACCTGCACGGCGTCGCGCAGCACCGCGGCCAGCGGCGAAGGTGAACCCTGCAGGGCCGCCAGCGCCTGCGCACCCTGACCGCGCGACCAGGCCTGCAGGCTGGCATCGACGAACTCGCGACTGCCCAGGCGCTGCTCGGAGAACTCCCAGGCCTTGATGATGCCCAGCGTCATCAAGGCCACCGACATCAGACCCAGCACCAGCATCGCCGGACCCCCGAGTTGCAGCCAGGCAAGGGCCGGGGTCATGTCTACTCCACGTGCGCGAGTCCGACGCCGCGCGGATCCGAGGCCGCGGCCACCGTGCCATCGGCGGCGACCGTGATCGCCTGCAGATTGCCGTAGGTGGAGTCCAGCGGCCTGAGCACGTGGCCCATCTCGTGCAGCGCCTGTCGTTCGGCGGCGGTGAAGGCGCCGGGCTCGAACTGCACCACGTCCGGCAGGTACTGGTGGTGATAGCGCGGCAGCGCGGCAATGGCTTGCGCGTCGGCGCCCCCGGCCCAGGCCAGCAACGCGTGGAGCACCATGGTGATGATCCGGCTGCCCCCCGGCGTGCCAACGATCAGGACCCCGTGCGGGCCTTCGGCGAAGGTCGGGCTCATCGACGACAGTGGCCGCTTGTGCGGCCGGATCAGGTTGGGTTCGGAGCCGATCAGGCCGTAGGCGTTGGAGGATTCGAGGCTGGCGGAGAAATCATCCATCTCGTCGTTGAACAGCACGCCGGTGCCGGGCGCCATGTAGCCCGACCCGAAAGGAAGATTGACCGACAGCGTCGCCGCCACGCGGTTGCCCTGTGCGTCCAGCACCGAAAAGTGCGTGGTCTGCGGACCCTGCGGTGGTGACCGGGCAGGCTCCAGGTCGGCACTGCGGGTGGCGCGATCCGGGTCGATGCCGGCGGCCAGCGTACGGGCATGGTCGGTCGACAGCAGCCTGCGCTGCGGCACCTGCACGAAGTCGGGATCCCCGAGCCAGGCCGCCCGGTCGCGGTAGGCACGACGCAGCGCCTCGATCACCAGATGCTTGCCGCTCACACCCTGGTCTTCTCGCCAGCCCAGCGCCTCGAGCTGGCCCAGCGTGGCGCCCAGCGTGATGCCCCCGGCCGATGGCGGCGGCGCCGACACGATGCGCACGTTGCGAAAATGGCTGACCGTGGGCTTGCGCTCCACCACGCGATAGCTGCGCAGGTCTTCCAGGCTCCAGATGCCGCCGTCGCGACGCGAGCCATCGACCAGGCGCTGTGCAACCTCGCCCCGGTAGAAGCCCGCATGGCCGTTGCCGGCCAGGCGCTGCAGCGTGAGCGCAAGCTCGGGCTGGAGAATCCGGTCACCGGTGACAGGCGGCAGGCCGTCGATGGCAAACACCCGCCGCGCCTCGGCCGAAAGCCGCCGCCAGTGCCGGTCGAAGGCGCCCGCGAGCTTGTCGTCGCAGGCAAACCCATCGCGCGCGGCGCGAATCGCCGGCGCCAGCGACCGCGCCAGATCGAGCTTCCCGTAACGCTCGGCCAGATGCACCAGCGCCGCCGGCTCGCCCGGAATCCCGGCCGCCAGCGGCCCGTCCCGCGACGCCTTGTCGATGGCCTTGCCGTCGGAGTCCTGGTACATGCGCTCGTGCGCCGCCGCCGGCGCCGTCTCGCGACCGTCGACAAAGATCTGGCGCTGGTCCGACGCCCGGTGCAGCAGCCAGAAGCCACCGCCGCCCAGCCCCGAGCCGGTGGGTTCGACCACCGCCAGGGTGGCGCTGATCGCTACCGCGGCGTCGAACGCGTTGCCGCCGGCGGCAAAGATCTCGAACGCGGCCGCGGTCGCCAGCGGGTGTGCACTGGCCACCGCATTGACGCCGGCGCGTGGCTCGTGTGCCGACACAGCATCGGGCGCGGCAATGAGCGTCGACAGTGCCCCGCACCACAGAAGCAGTCCGACAGCCAGGCGCCGGCCACCCCACCATCTCACGAGGAACCTCCGGTCAGGCGCCGGTACTTGTCGCGCAGCTGTTCGGGGGTTTCCGCGTGATCCGGGTCCAGCGGAATGCAGTTCACCGGGCATATCTCCACACATTGCGGTTGTTCGAAATGGCCAACGCACTCGGTACAGCGCGACGGATCGATCTGATAGATCTCGATGCCCTGGAAGATCGCCTGGTTCGGGCACTCGGGCTCGCAGACATCGCAGTTGATGCAGTCCTGCGTGATCTTGAGCGACATGGGGCACAGCGGCGTGGTGACGGGCCAGGCTCGATTATCCCGCGCCGCGTCCGCCCGTGTAAGCGCACCATCGGCCGGAGCCCCGGCCGCGCGCGCTCAGGGTGGCGTGGGCGCCGCGTCCATTGCCTGGATCGCGGCGTCGGCGAAGGCCGTGCCGGCCGATTCATAGACGTGATAGACCGCGTGGGCGCCCAGCCGTCGCAGCGGTTCGATCTCCTCCACGTAACCGACGATGGCGGCGATGCGCCCGGAAAAATTGCGCCTTCGAAGCTGCTGCAGCGCGTAGACGTTGCCGGCGTGATGCGGCATCGCCAGCAGCACCAGCTCGATGTCCGCGCTCAGCAGCAGGCGCTCCCAGAAATCCGAATCCACGGCATCACCCTCGATGACGTTGAAGCCGGCCTCACGCATGCTCGCCACTTTTGCGCCGTTGCTGTCCACACCCAGCACGCGCTTGCCGTGGCTGCGTTCGAGCTGCTCATACGCGCGCCGGCCGATCTTGCCGACACCCAGCACCACCGCCTGCACGCCGGTGACGTCGATGCCGCGATCGGCCGGCAGCAGCACGGTGGCCTCCAGTCGCCGCAGGTGATCGCGCAGGCCGCGGTACAGCTTTTCGCTGGCGGCGTTGAGCGGCGAGGCGCCAAGAAAGCTGCCGGCCAGGGCCAGCGACATCACCACCATCCAGTCCGGCGCCAGCCAGCCCGCCGATACCGACACCGCTCCGACGATCAGGGCGAACTCCGAGTAGCTGGTCAGGCTCAGGGTGGACAGCAGCGAGGTGCGCGTGCGCAGCCGGAAGCGGGAAAAGATCAGCAGGTAGAGCACGCTCTTGAACGGCAGGATCAGCAGCAGGCCCA
>JAJFJX010000082.1 GCA_021773655.1 Panacagrimonas sp. | reverse complement strand
GGTGCTGTTCGGCCTCAGCTTCTACTTGCAGCAGAAATGGTCCGGCGCCACCGCCACCATGGACCCTATGCAGCAGAAGATCATGAACGTGATGCCGATCATGATGACGGCGTTCTTCGCCTTCTTTCAGGCCGGCCTGGTGCTGTACTGGCTGGTCTCCAACCTGATCGGCATGGCCCAGCAATGGTTCATCAATCGAAAGCTGGCGGGCGAGGGTCTGGGCAAGACCAAGGCCGCCTGATCGTTGCCAGATGAGCGATCGCGGTGCCGACACCATCGCCGCCGTCGCCACAGCACCCGGCCGCGGCGCGGTCGGCATCCTGCGCCTGTCCGGACCTCAGGCTTTCACCGTTGCCACGAGCCTTTGCGGAACCTTGCCTCCACCACGCCAGGCGGCGCTGCGGGTGTTTCGCGACGAACTCGGCCAGCGCTGTGACCAGGGCCTGGTGCTGTGTTTCGCCGCTCCGCATTCCTATACGGGCGAGGACGTCGTCGAGCTGCAGGGCCACGGCGGACCCGCGGTGCTCGACCTGCTGTTGCGCAGTGCCTGCGCCCACGGCGCTCGCATCGCCCGGCCCGGCGAATTTTCCGAACGTGCATTTCTAAACGACAAGCTCGACCTGGCGCAGGCCGAAGCCGTTGCCGATCTGATCGATGCCCACAGCCGCGCCGCGGTGCTGGCCGCGAATCGCTCGCTGGAGGGCGAGTTCTCGCGCCGGATCGGGACTCTGGCAGCGCAGTTGCTCGACCTACGGGTGTTTGTCGAAGGCGCGCTGGATTTCTCCGACGAGGACATCGACTGGCTGTCCGAACCCCAGCTCGCCGAGAGCATGGAACTGGCCAGCACCGCGCTGGACCTGCTGCTGTCCCGCGCCGGTCAGGGGCGGCGACTGCGTGAAGGCATGGTGATCGCCATCGCCGGACGACCCAATGTCGGCAAATCCACGCTGCTCAACCGACTGGCCGGCAGTGACGCGGCCATCGTCAGCGACGTGCCCGGCACCACCCGCGACACGCTGCGCGAACATTTGGTTCTTGACGGCCTGCCGCTGACCGTGATCGACACCGCCGGACTGCGCCAGACCGACGATCCGGTCGAAGCCGAGGGCGTGCGCCGTGCCTGGCAGACGCTGGAACAGGCGGAACTGATCCTGTTCATCGCCGATGATCGCAGCGGCCTGACCTCCGAAGATCTCGCGCTGCTGGCACAACTGCCGCCGGCGCGCGAGGTGCTGCGCGTGTTCAACAAGTGCGATCTGAGCGGCAATCCGGACGGGATCGTCGAGAATTCGGAGCACAGGGCGCTGCGCATCAGTGCTGCCCAGGGCGCCGGCCTGGACGCCCTGTGCCGGGAACTGCACGCCGCCGCCGGCCTGCTCGACGCCGGAGAGGGCCTGTTCAGCGCCCGCGCCCGCCACCTCGACGCACTGCAGCAGACGCGGCTGCACCTGCACGATGCCCGCATCCGGCTGTACGCGAGACAGGCCGTCGAACTGGCGGCCGAAGACCTGCGGCTGGCCCACGATGCGCTGGGCACCATCACCGGCCGCGTCGATTCCGAGCACCTGCTGGGCGCCGTGTTCTCGCGCTTCTGCATCGGCAAGTAGAAGTAGAGTATCCGCATGAACACCCCGCGCCCCACCCGCATCGTGCTGCACAAGGCCTCGCGCACTCTCGAGGTTGGCTACGCGGACGGCCAGGCGCACCACTTGCCGGCCGAGTATTTGCGCGTGCACAGCCCGTCGGCGGAGGTTCAGGGACATGGTCGACCGGTGCTGGTCGGGGGCAAGCGCAAGGTCGGCATTCGCGCGGTGCAGCCGGTGGGCCGCTACGCCGTGAGGCTGGTGTTCGACGATGGTCACGACACCGGGCTGTTCTCCTGGGACGTGCTCGATGATCTGGGCCGCAACCAGGCGCGCTACTGGGCCGAGTACGAGGCGCGCCTGGCCGAGCTCGCCATGTCCCGCGACAGCGAGGTGGTTAAACTCGCTGCGCTGCCCCCCCGGAAATACACCCCGCCGAAACCTTCGACGTGACCGATACCAACAAGCCAGGCGCCAACCCGCCGAGCACCACCACCCACTTCGGCTTTCAGCAGGTCCCGATTCAGGACAAGCGCAGGCGCGTGGCCGGCGTGTTCGACTCGGTGGCGTCGAAGTACGACGTCATGAACGACCTGATGTCGCTGGGCGTGCACCGCCTGTGGAAGCGCTTCGTGATCGATCTGGCGGGCGTGCGCGCCGGCGAAAAGGTGCTCGACGTCGCCGGCGGCACCGGTGATCTGGCCGGAGAGTTCGCGCGGCAGGCCGGTCCGCGCGGTCTGGTGGTGTTGTCGGACATCAACGCCAGCATGCTGGGCGAGGGTCGCCGCCGGCTCGAGGATCGCGGCCTGGTGAATCTGCCGACCGTGCAGGCCAACGCCGAATGCCTGCCGTTCGAGGAGTCTTCGTTCGACTGCATCACCATCGGTTTCGGGCTGCGCAACGTCACCGACAAGGACGCCGCCCTGCGCTCGATGTACCGCAGCCTGAAGCCGGGCGGCCGCCTGCTGGTGCTGGAATTCTCAAAGCCGGTGGTGCCGGGCCTGTCGCGGATCTACGACCGGTACTCGTTCAAGTTGCTGCCGCTGATGGGTCGTCTGGTGGCCAATGACGAGGACAGCTACCGCTACCTGGCCGAGTCCATCCGCATGCACCCGGACCAGGACACCCTCAAGGGCATGATGCAGGCCGCCGGATTTGCCCGCACGCTGGTCTACAACCTCACCGGCGGCATCGTGGCGGTGCATCGCGGGTTTCGTCTCGACGCATGAGTACACCGGCGTTGTTGTGCGCTGCAGCGGAGATCGCGCTCAATCGCTATCTGCGGCTCGAAGCCGCGGTGCTCGACGAATGCGCCGAACTCGATGGCCGCTGCATCGAGTTCATGCTGCCGGCCGCGTCACTGGCGATGACCCTGGAATTCATGCCAGCCGGCGTGCGCATTACGCCACAGCCGCCCGCACCGCCGGAGGTGCGGGTCGGCGGCAGCCCCACCGCGCTGCTCGCCGCGCTGCGTCAGCTGGCCGGCGGCAGAGAGGGTCTGCCGGCAGGACTCGAGATCGAGGGCGACCCCGAACTGCTGGATCGCTTTCGCGCGATGCTGGTTCGCGTGGGTTTCGACCCCGAGGAATGGCTGGCGCCACTGCTCGGCGGTGCTGCCGCCCATCGCGCGGTGGGCAGTCTGCGCCGAATGTTGGGCTGGGGCCGCGACACCTCGCAGCGCATGGCCGAC
The DNA here is from genome assembly GCA_021773655.1 of Panacagrimonas sp. Taxonomy (GTDB): domain Bacteria; phylum Pseudomonadota; class Gammaproteobacteria; order Nevskiales; family Nevskiaceae; genus Panacagrimonas. The sequence goes on along the minus strand of JAJFJX010000082.1, from coordinate 5,365 downwards.
CACAGCGCCGAATATCTGCGTGAGGAAACCCGTGACCTGGCGCGTGGCCGCGATGTCGCGGCGTGGATGGACGAGGTCGATCACTGCCGCGATGCACTCGACCGCCTGGATGCACGGTTGCGCCGGCTCGAAGGTAGCGCCGGCGACAAGTCCTAGTGCGGTGCGTCGCACTCGATCAAACGTATGCACGGCGTCTTTTCACGCCTGGCTGCGTTGTGCCGCCTCGTCCCAGACTCCTGGGTCTACCATTGCGCGTCGTCGCGCCTAGCCAGACACGAAAATCCGCTCGCGCATGAGGCCTTCCGTTTGCGAAGCTCCAAACTAATGTTCGGCCGCAGCGCCAGGCTCTGGCATATCGGGCGCGTGGTCTCGCGCTACGGGCTGCGCGAGTTTCTCGACGGCAAGCCGCGCGGCACCCAGCCAGCGGCGGTGCGCCTGCGCCTGGCTCTGGAAGAGCTCGGGCCGGTGTTCATCAAGTTCGGCCAGGCCCTGTCGACGCGACCGGACATCCTGCCGCCGGAACTGGCGCTGGAGCTGTCCAAGCTGCAGGACCAGGTGCCGCCGTTCGACGGCGCACAGGCCCGACGGATCGTCGAAGACGCCCTGGGCAAGGACATTGGTGCGCTGTTCGACGAATTCGACGAAACACCGCTGGCCTCGGCCTCGGTGGCGCAGGTGCACACCGCGCGCCTCAAGCCGCAGGCTGACAACGATCCCGGATTCGCAGTGGTGGTCAAGGTGCTGCGGCCCGGCGCGGAGGTGTCGATCCGCAAGGACATCGAGGTCCTGCGCGCGCTGGCGTGGCTGGCCGAGACCCTGCACCCGGAAGGGCATCGCATCCGTCCGCGTGCGGTGGTCGAGGAATACGCCACCACCCTGATCGACGAGCTCGACCTGATGCGTGAAGGTGCCAACTGCGCGCTGCTGCGGCGCAACTGGCTGAGCAGCCCGCTGATCTACCACCCGCTGGTGTTCTTCGACTACACGCGCGCCAATGTGCTGGTGATGGAGCGCCTGTACGGCATCTCCATTCGCGAGATGGACCGGTTGCGCGAACTGGGCGTGAGCTTCCAGGTGCTGGCAGAGCGCGGCGTGGAGATCTTCTTCAAGCAGGTGTTCCGCGACAACTTCTTTCACGCCGACATGCACCCCGGCAACATCTTCGTGGACGCCTCGAATCCGGCTGTGCCCGGATACCTGGCTGTCGATTTCGGCATCGTCGGCACCCTGACGCTCCACGACCAGCGCTACCTGGCGGAGAATTTCCTCGCCTTCTTCAACCGCGATTACCGCCGCGTCGCCGAGCTTCACGTGGAAAGCAAATGGATTCCGGCGGGGACCCGGGTCGAGGCTTTCGAGTCGGCCATCCGCACGGTCTGCGAGCCGATCTTCGGCAAGCCGATCAAGGACATCTCCTTCGGTTTCTTCCTGCTGCGGCTGTTCCAGATCGCGCGGCAATTCAAGTACACCGTGCAACCGCAACTGGTGCTGTTGCAGAAGACCCTGCTGCAGGTCGAAGGTCTGGGCCGGCAGCTCTACCCCGAGCTGGACCTGTGGAAGACCGCCAAACCGATCATGGAAGACTGGATGCGTGATCGACTGGGGCCGGGAGCGATGATGGCGCGCGTGCGCCGCGAAGGTCCCTTGATTGCCGAGATGCTGCCCGAACTCGCGGCGCAGGCACTCAAGCGGCTCGAACGTGGCGAAGGTCTGGGTCTGGGCGACATGTCGCTGCAGCCTCTCAAGATCGAGATGCGGCGCAACGGTCGACGCCAGATGCGGGTGACGCTCGGCTCGGCCTGCCTGCTCGGTGCTGCGGTCCTGGCCGTGGTGGCGGTCCCCGGCATCACGCGCTGGCTTGACCTGCCATGGCCGAGCTGGCTGCTGGGCCTGTCGGGTGCATGGCTGGCCTGGCGTGGCCTGCGCGAACGGGCCGACGACGAAGCGGATTGAAGAATCGCCCGGCCCGGCCCGGCGCGGGTGTCAGCCGCCCGGGGCCACGCTGACGATGCTCAGTCCCTTGAGCAGGTTCAGCGCCTGGTAGAGGGTGTAGTCCGACTCCGCCAGCTTGGTTTCCTCCTCCAGCAGCTTCTTGCGCGCGGCTTCCGCATCTTTGTCGGCCGGGCCGTTCTCGTTGACCAGGCTGCCGCTCAGTGCCGACTCGCTGATCGGCTCGAACACGTCGCCGTTGTCTTCCTTGGACACCTTGAGCGGTCGCACGGCGATGTCGGGCACGATGCCGGCGCCCTGGATCGAGCGACCCAGCGGCGTGTAGTAGCGCGCGGTGGTGAGCTTGATCGCGGACTCGGTCTGTAGCGGCATGATGGTCTGCACCGAGCCCTTGCCGAAGCTCTTCTCGCCCAGCACCACGGCGCGCTTGTGATCCTGCAGCGCGCCGGCCACGATCTCCGAAGCCGAAGCGCTGCCGGCGTTGATCATCACCACGATCGGCCGTCCGGCCATTTCGTCACCGGGGGTGGCGCTGAACTCGCGGCGAGAGTTCTCGTCGCGGCCCTTGATGCTGACGATGGCGCCGGCGTCCATGAAGGCATCGCTGACCTTGACCGCTGCGTCGAGTACGCCGCCGGGGTTGTTGCGCAGGTCCAGCACCAGGCCCTTGATCTTGCCGTCCGACTCCTTGCGCAGTTTCTTGATTTCCTTTTCCAGCGTGGCGCCTGTTTCGGTGGTGAAACTGGAAATGCGCACGTAGGCCATGCCGGGCTCCAGCATGCGCGCACGCACGCTGGCGACATTGATGATGGCGCGTTCCATCGACACCGTCAGCGGGGCATTCTGGCCCTCGCGCACCACGGTCAGTTCGATCTTGCTGCCGGCTTCGCCGCGCATCTTCTTGACCGCCTCGCCCAGGCTCAGGCCCTTGGTCGGGGTGTCGTCGATGCGGATGATCAGATCGCCCGGCTGGATGCCGGCGCGTGCCGCGGGGGTGTCGTCGATCGGCGACACCACGCGCACGAAGCCGTTCTGCATCTGCACCTCGATGCCCAGGCCACCGAACTTGCCGGAGGTGGAGATGTTCATCTCCTTGAACTCGTCGGCATTCAGGTAGGCTGAGTGCGGGTCCAGGCCGGTGAGCATGCCGCGCACCGCATGTTCCAGCAGATCCTTGTCGTTGATCGGCTCGACATAGTCGCTCTTGATGCGGTTGAGGATCTCCACGAACACCTGCAGATCCTTGAGCGGCAGCGCTTCGCCCTCGGTCGCATCCTTGTTGGCGAACACGCCATCGGCCAGGGTGATGCCGACGCCGATGAGGATACCGGCAGCGAGTGCCAGAGAAGTGCCGAAACGATGGGACATGACGCGAGTAGCTCCGGTGCCGCAGGACAAGCCGCCCAGATCAGCGGCCTGATGGGGCCGCGATGTCAAAGCGGGTGAAAAAGCTGAAAAGGCAAGATAACACAGCCGTTTTCGGTGCGATCAAACGGACCGGGCCCGGCTCGGCCGTGGCCGGGGAGATCGCGACCGAGGGGCACCATGACGACGGCCACTCGCGGCGTCCTCGCGAACGACCTGCACCATGCGTGGCGGAACATGAGTAGCGGAATACGTGGCCGTGGTGTGGCGTGCTTCGGACCGCGGGGCGCGACACGAGTTCGACCGATGTTCCTGCCCCATTCAACGGTTCCACCGCGCCGCAATCCACTCCGATCATTGCCGGCGCCGGAGTCGTGGCGATCAACTCCCTGATACGCACACCGATCTTCCGCTGCAGGCCCGGACTGCGGAATCCGCAGCGCACTCTTCGAGCGTGCCGCTGCGCAAGACCGGGCGCCGGATTTCGGGCCCTGGCGTCCGGCGGTGGAACAGCAAGCAGGTGCTGCGTCTTCTTCAAGCTGCCTTCACCCTCACGCACCAGGAATCACGCCAGCTTCATCATCAGATCGATGATCTTCTGCGTCCAGCGCTTGTGGGGCAGGAAGAACAGGCGGGCCAGCAGGAAACGGGTGCGCACCACCGCGCGTTCGTGCGAAAAGGCCTTGAAGCCGAACTCGCCGTGCGCGCTGCCGATGCCCGAGTTGTTCACGCCACCGAACGGCAGCTTGCCGTGCAGGAACTGCACCACCGCGTGATTGATGCAGGCACCGCCGGAGCTGGTGCGCTTCATCACCGCCTGGATGCTGGATTCGGTGCGGCTCCAGATGTATAGCGCCAGGGGCTTTGGCGAGGCGTTGATCTGGGTGATCACCTCGTCGAGGTCGGTGAAGGGGATGATCGGCAGCAGCGGCCCGAAGATCTCCTCTTCCATGATCTTCGCGTCGCGCGGTATGTCGGTGAGCAGGGTCGGCGCAATGAAGCTGTCCTGTTCATCCACCGCATCGCCGGCCAGCACCCTGGCGCCCCTGGTCTTGGCGTCCTGCAGCAGCGCATTGATGCGCCGCGTGTGTCGTGCATTGACCATCCTCGCCAGCGCCGGCGAGCGCTGCGCGGCTTGCCCCTCGCCGTAGGCCCCGGCGATGTACTGCCGGACCAGGCGCACGAATTCGTCCTTGACCACGGCATGCACGTAGACGTGGTCGGGCGCGATGCAGGTCTGGCCGTTGTTGGTGAACTTGCCCCAGGCAATGGTCTGGGCGGCCAGCCTGAGGTCGGCGGACTCGTCGACGATGGTCGGGCTCTTGCCGCCCAGTTCCAGGGTGACGCTGGCCAGATGCCTGGCCGCCGCAGCCATCACCACCTTGCCGATGGCCGGCGAACCGGTGAAGAAGATGTGATCGAAGGGCAGCGACAGCAGCAGGGTGGAGACCTCGGACTCGCCCTCGAAGATCGCCACTTCGTCGTCGGAGAACACCTCCCGCACGATCTTGACCATCAGCGCCGACAGGTGCGGCGTCATCTCGGACGGCTTGAGGATTGCGGTATTGCCGGCCGCGATGGCTGACACCAGCGGGCCGAAGGACAGGTTCACCGGGTAGTTCCACGGCGAGATGATCAGGGTGCGGCCCTTGGGTTCGTACTGTACGTAGCCCTTGGTGCCGAACATCATCTGTGTCGGCCAGACGCCCCTGGGTTTCATCCACTTCTTGAGATGGCGGCGGGCGTCGTTGGCCTCCATCACGATCGGCAGCACCTCGGTCAGGTCGACCTCTGCCGGCGGTTTGCGGAAATCCTGGTAGGCGGCGTCGCGGATCGCCTGGCGGTGCGCAAGCACCGCATCCCGCAGACGGGCGATCTTGACCAGGCGTTCGGCGCAGGTGGAGGTACGCAGGCGGTTGGCGGAATCGCGCTGGCGTTCGAACACCCTGCGGATCTCGGCCTCCGCGGCCTCTGCCGCATGACCGGCGTCCGCGGCGGACGGCAGGCAGGACACGGCAGTACTCATGACACTTTGCCTCCCCGGATCGTT
>JAJFJX010000081.1 GCA_021773655.1 Panacagrimonas sp. | reverse complement strand
GGCCGCGGTGGCGGCCAGCGCCAGCGCCGGACGCTGCCGCGCGGGCACCTGGTCGCCATCGAGCGAACGCACCAGCAGGAAATCGCGCGAACTGGAAAAGCGGCTGGTGAAGCTCAATGCGCAGTCCAGGATCAGCGTGTCGCCGGGCTCGAACACGATATCGCCGATGCGGCCGGACAACTGGGCGCCGTCCCGCGACACCGCGATGATGGCGGCGTCGTAGGTCTGTCGAAAGCCGCTGTCGCGCACACGTTTGCCCACCAGCGGCGAGCGCGTGGAGATCACCGCTTCGGCCAGATGGCGGCTGCGGCCGGGGGCGTCGAGCGAGAACAGCTTGTCCGAGGGCGGCGAGATGCCGGAGATGCGCAGCAGGTCCGAGATATTGGAAGGATCACCAAAGAACACCAGGCGATCATCGGCCTGCAGCCGCGTGGACGGCTCCACCGGCGCGATCACCTCCTGGCCGCGGATCACCTCCGAAAGAAACAGGCCGGCAAGCTGGCGCAGGCCGGCATCGCTGACGGTACGCCCGACCAGCGGGCCACCACGGTCGATGACCATCTCCACCGAGTAGCGCCGGGCATCGGCCAGACGCTCGTTGGGCGGCTTGCGCACCGGAATCAGGCGACCGAACACCAGCAGATAGGCGATCAGCAGCAGAGTCAGCGGCACCCCGATCCAGGCCTGTTCGAGAAACCCCAGGCCCGGGTCTTCCGGCACCGCGGCGCGCAGGGCACTGTTGGCGACCAGATTGGTGGCACTGCCGAGCAGGGAGATGGTGCCGCCGGCAATGGCCGCGAAGCTCAGCGGCATCAGCAGGCGCGAAGGCGTCAGGCCGTAGCGGTCGGCCCAGTCCCGCACCAGCGGCAGGTAAAGGGCCACGATCGGGGTGTTGTTGACGAAGGCACTGAGCACCGAGACCGGCCCGGTCACCATCCACTGGGCGTGTCGCTCGGAGCGCGGGGCGCGCAGCAGACGGGTGCCCAGCACGTGCATCGCGCCGCTGTCACGCAGGCCGGCGGCGACCACGAACAGCGTCGCGATGGTGATGACACCGGGGTTGGAAAAGCCCGCCAGCCCACGTTCCAGCGGCACCGTGCCTGTGACCAGCAACAGCACCAGGCAGCCCAGTACGACGGCATCCGCCGCCTGCGGCCTGCGCGACAGCCCGACGAAGCACAGCAGCAGGGCGGCCAGGGCCAGGTAGGGGTGCAGGGCGACAGGGACCAGGTCCTGGATCATCGGGTACTGCGACGGGCAAAACGGCCCGCATCCTGCCACGTGAACCCGATGAAATGGGCTCGCGTAACCGCCTTCTACGCCCCTGCGCGAAATTGATCTAAGGACCTGCCGGGAATCTTCTATCCCTTCCCCACCAACGCCTGCACCGCAGCGTCGGTGGACAGATGGATGCGCGCTTCGCTCAAAGATTGCAGGAAATGCGTGCCGGCCAGGCGATCCATTACCGGTCCTTTCACCTCGGCCAGGTGCAGGCGGATTCCCTTGTCACACAGCGAGCGTTCAAACGCTTCGAGCATCTCCAGGCTGCTGGCGTCCACATAGCCAACGCCCGAAAGGATCAGCACCACGTCAAGCAGGCCTTCGCGCTCTACCACCAGATTCATCAACTGGGTTTCCACGCGCGGAGTGTTGGCGAAGTACAGGTTCTCATCCACGCGCAGCAGCGCCAGGGTGGGCCAAGTCTGCACCGCATGCCGATGGATGTTGCGGTAATGCTCGGTGCCGGCGACCCGCCCCACTACGGCAATGTGCGGCCGACTCGTGCGATACAGGAAAAACGCTGCGCCGAGAACCGCACCCGCCACCAGGCCTTGCTCGATGCCCAGCGCCAGCACGCCCAGGATGGTCACCGCCTGCGCAACGCCGTCGCCGCGATCGTATTTCCAGGTCCGCAGCAAACTGCCGAAATCGATCAGCTGGTGCACCGCCACCACGATGATGGCGGCGAGCACGGCCTTGGGCAGATCGTTCAACAGCCCGGTAAAGAACAAGGCGCCCAGCGCAACCCAGATCGCCGTCACAATGGCTGCCGCCTGCGTTCTCGCACCCGCCTCGAAATTCACCATCGAGCGCGCAAAGCCGCCGGCCACCGGCATCGCCCCGACGCAGGCGCCCGCCATGTTGGTCACCCCCAGCGCCATGAGTTCGCGGTCCGGATCAATCTTCTCGTGGCGCCGGAAGGCGAGCGCACGCGCCACCGAGATGCTCTCCACATAGCCGATCAGCGCGATCATCAGCGCAGAGGGCAGCAGACCCAGCCAACCCGACTCACGCAGGAATCCGAAGTCCAGTCCCGGCAGTCCGGCAGGAATGCTGCCGACCACGGCCAGACGCCCCGTGTCGCCAAGCTGCAGGGCAGCGGCGACAAGCGTGGCGACCACGACCAGCACCAGCGGTGCGGTACGACCGACGATGGCCGCTTTGGCGCGCGGCATTCCCACACGTTCCAGACCGTCGACCAACGGCTTGCGGGCCAGGATCAAGGCCACCACGCAGAGGCCACCGAACAGGGCGGTCACGCCGCTGAATTCGGACAGGCCTTGCCACAGGTGCACCAGAATCTCGGCGAATCCGGCCTCGCGCGGCACCGTGATGCCGGTCAGCGGCGCGAGCTGCGTGCCGATGATAAAAATTGCGGCGCCGGTAGTGAAACCGGACAGCACCGGATGGCTGATGAAGTGGGTCAGCCAGCCCAGGCGCAGCACCGCCAGCAGCAGCAGGAAGGCGCCGGTCAGCGCCGATAGCATCAACGCCCCGGTCAGATAACGCTGCGGGTCGCCGTCGGCAAACGGGATCAGCGCCGCCGACACCATCACCGCCGCCACCGCGACGGGACCGACCGCCAAGGCGCGACTGCTGCCCAGGAACGCGTACAACAACGGCGGCAGCACGCTGGCGTACAGACCCACTTCGGCCGGCAGGCCGGCGAGCAGCGCATAGGCCAGCGCCTGCGGGATCAGCAGGATGGCGGTGATGGTGCCCGCCAGCAGATCCGGGCCGAGGGTGGCACCCCGCGTGCGAAGCAGATCGTCGATCAGCGGCAGTGCGCGGCGCAGCACGGCCTCAGGATTTTCCGCAGGCCAGGTTGGCGGGAACCGCCACGTCCATCAGCTTCGGATTGGGCAGGTTGAGAGTGTTCATGATCTGCACGTATTCGGCTTCGGATTTGCCGGCCAGGCGCGGGTTTGCGCGCTTCTCCTCGCCGATGCTCGACGCCATCCAGCCTTTGTAGTCGTGCGCTGGATACACCGTGGTGGTGTCGGGCAGCCGAAACAGCTTGTTGGTGATCGAGTCCCAGGACTTGTGCGGATTGCCGCCCTGGAAATCCGTGCGACCGGTGCCGCGGATCAGCAGCACATCGCCGGTGAACACCGCCGCGGGACGCTCCGGGTTGAGCACGAAGCTGAAGGATTCGTCGGTGTGTCCCGGCGTGTAAACGGCATGCAGGCGAATGCCGTCGACGTCGATGTTCTCGCCCTCGCGGATACTCTCGGACACGCAGGCAGCCTTGGTGAACTCGCCCATCACCGTCACACAGCCGGTGCGGTCGCGCAGATCACCCAGCGCCGTGATGTGGTCGGCATGCGTGTGGGTATCGATGGCGCGCACCAGCCTGAGGTCGAGATCCTCGATCAGGCGCAGGTAATGATCGAGCAGATCCTTGACCGGATCGATGATCAGCGCCTCGCGGCCGCGGCCGGAGGACAGAACATAGGTGTAGGTGCTGGACACCGGGTCGAACAGTTGGCGGAAGATCATGAGAGGTTCCTCGCTCGCCTGAAGTGCGTCGCTGGCGTTCGCGACGTCAGCAGATTATGTACCCTAGGGGGTATCATCTCAAGGCCTTCCTGCCGATAATGCAGATAGTGCCGATAGTCTCCATCAAAAACCGGCGCCGGGCCTCCACCCTCGATGCCAGGATCGCGTCGGCTTCGGCCCCATTACC